>JAGWIL010000338.1 GCA_028866335.1 Rhodospirillales bacterium | reverse complement strand
TTCATCCGCGCGCTGGCAAAAATGCGGCATAATGAGGCGGTTGGCATCCTTATTGGCTCAGACCAGGGGCGGCATAAATACACAGAGGAGCTGATGACCCTGGCGGAGCGCCTCGGGATTGGTGGCCGCCTGCGCCTCGCTGGCCATGTCGAGGATATGCCGGCTGCCCTAAAACTCGCTGATATTGTGGTAAATTGCTCCACCGAGCCGGAAGCTTTTGGCCGCACCATCATCGAGGGCCAGGCCATGGGTAAAATCGTCGTCGCCTCTGGCCATGGCGGCGCGCATGAAACTATCGAGCCCAATGTCAGCGGTTTTCTGTTTCCCCCCGCTGACGACACCGCCCTGGCCGCTATCTTCGACGCGATTCTGGATGGCGATTCAGATTTGCGCCTCGCCTTTGGTGCCCGCGCCAGGGAGGAAGTCGGCGCGCGCTTCTCGCTGGAGGCCATGCAAACCCGCTACCTTCACCTTTACGCGGAGCTGCTCGGCTGATGCGCGTGCTGGTCATCCGCCACGGCGCTTTTGGCGATATCGTGATGACCTTTCCGGCCTTTGCCGCCATCCGCGCGCGGCATGCGCAGGATGATATCACCCTGCTCACCACCAAGCCTTATGCCGGGCTGCTCAGCGCCAGCCCCTGGTTCGATAAAATCGAGATCGACGACAAACCAGAATGGTGGAACATCCCCGGCCTGTTGCGCCTTAAACGCCAGCTTTCCGGCTTCGGCATGGTGTATGATCTGCAAACCTCTGGCCGCTCCAGCCGCTATTTCGCCCTAGCTGGCCGCCCGCCCTGGTCTGGCATCGCGCCGGGCTGCGCCTATCCTGATGCTGCCAACCGCGAAACCCTGCACAGCCGGGAGCGCCTGGAACAGCAACTCCGCCTCGCTGCCCTGCGGACGCCTTTGGCGACACCTGAGCTTTCCTGGCTGGCAGGCGATGTCTCCGCCTTCAACCTGCCACCGCGCTATGCCGTGCTGGTGCCCGGTGCCGCGCCGCACCGGCCGGAAAAACGCTTCCCGACGGAGAAATTCCGGGAAGTCGCCCAGGCCTTGCATCTGCCCGTTGTCATCGTCGGCACCGCGAGCGAGCAGCCCTTGGCGCAAATCATTGGTGGGCAAGACCTCACTGGCAAAACCGATTTTTTTCAGCTCGCCGCGGTGTTCCGGGGCGCGTCACTCGCCATCGGTAACGATACCGGCCCCATGCATCTTGCCGCAGCCCTCGGCGTGCCCTGCATCTCGCTGTTCTCCGCCGCGTCTGAGCCCGCCCGCACCGCACCCCGCTACCCCGATGGCGGCTGGCCGGTCATTCTGCGCGCCCCCACCCTGCAAGAGCTGCCGGTTGCACAAGTGCTTGAGCGCCTGCCATAACCCCGCCAGATTCTTCACTACGCCAGAGAGACGCTTATGCCCGCCATTACCCTGCCAGACGGAACCAAACGCTCGTTTGAGGGCGCGGTAACGGGCACGGCCATCGCCGCCGCCATCGGGCCTGGCCTCGCCCGCGCGGCCCTGGCCATGGAGGTGAATGGCAAGCAGCAAGACCTCTCTCGGGAAATCTCCGAGGATGCCTCGGTGAAATTCATCACCCGCAAGGATGATGCCGCCCTGGAGATGATCCGCCACGATGCCGCCCATGTGCTGGCCGAGGCCGTACAGGAGCTGTTTCCCGGCACCCAGGTCACCATCGGCCCCTCCATCGAGAACGGCTTTTATTACGATTTCCACCGCAACGAACCCTTCACTCCCGCCGACCTTCCGGCCATCGAAGGCAAGATGCGCGAGATCATCGCCCGCAACGCGCCGTTTGCGCGTGAGGAATGGGACCGCGAGGAGGCGATCAAATTCTTTGAAGGCAGGGGCGAACGCTTCAAGGCCGAGCTGATCCGCGACCTGCCGGAAAGCGAGACCATCACGATTTACCGCCAGGGCGAATGGCTGGATTTATGCCGCGGCCCGCATATGCGCGGCACGGGCGATATCGGCAACGGATTCAAGCTGATGAAAACCGCCGGGGCCTATTGGCGCGGTGATTCCAAAAACCCGATGCTGAGCCGCATTTACGGCACCGCATGGCGCGACAATAAAGAGCTGGAAGCCTATCTGACCCAGCTTGAGGAAGCCGAGCGCCGCGACCACCGCAAAATCGGTAAGGAGATGGACCTCTTCCACATCCAGGAAGAAGCCACCGGCTCCATTTTCTGGCACCCGAAAGGCTGGAAGCTCTACCGCATCGTGGAAGCCTATATCCGCCGCCGCCAAGAAGCAGGCGGCTATGAGGAAGTGCGCACGCCGCAGCTGGTGGACCGCAAGTTGTGGGAGCTTTCCGGCCATTGGGACAAATACCG
>JAGWIL010000337.1 GCA_028866335.1 Rhodospirillales bacterium | reverse complement strand
AGGCTTAGCGGCGGTGCGCCTAAAATTGAAAGTACATCCTGTACCCGCCCGGCCAGGCTCAGCTTCAGGTCACCAAACTGGTCCTTGGCGGTGAGGTCGGTGATGATAAGGCTGCCGCTGTTCAAGTTCACGCCGCCTGTCTCGCCAGCACTCGCCGTAATCACCGCTGTATCCGCGCCGGGCAAGGTGAACACGCCGTTCAAATGCTCAATCGGCGTGGCACCGCGCAACCAGGTGAGCGTAAGATCATCGCCGCTGAACTGGCCTTGCGCGTTTTGAAGCTGGAAATGCGAAAGATCGCCATTGGCCGACATTTCAAAACTAAACTGCGCGTCCCGCGCGGTGCCGGCGGTGATGTTGCGCGTCACCCATTTGCGCGTATTCGGCACCAATTCCGGTGGCCAAAATGCTTGCAGATCCTGCGCCTGCACCGCATCCGCATGAAGGTTCAACTGGCCAAGCCACAGCCTGTTGCGGTGCGCATGAAAGCTAAAGGTAAGCCGCGGTGCGCTCTGCCCGCGTTGGGCCAGTTGCGCCATGCCGTTGGTAACATCCACATCGCCGTTTTTAGAAACCGCGAGCACGAAATGCGCGGCATCCAGCGCCACGCTGTTTTTACCGCTGCCGATATCGCCAGCGCCCACGGTTACGTAAACCGCACCACGTTGCAACGTGAAGCCTGGCCCAGGCCAGATGTTCGCGTACCAGGAAACCGGCACATTACCGCCAGGGAATGTCGCCCCGTTGCCGCTCAGCAGCACCGGGTCCCGCCCGCCAAAAATATCCGTCACCGGCAAAGAGAGGTCGGCATAAGGAACCTCCGCCAGGATGCCGCCAGAATCCGTCACCACCTCTATCTGCGCCAGCCGTAGCACCAGCGGCATGGCACCGCCCCGGTGATACCCCGCCCAGGCAAGCTGCGCCTTGGCCATATGCACGCTTACCCCCTCGCCGGTTACGCGCGAGGCGAGGTACGAGGCGAGTTTCGGCACATCAAGCGGCCCTTGCGAGAGCCGGTACGCCAGCAGCCCGAAGGTGACCATGGCGAGCAAAACCAGCAGCATGGCGATCCGGCCAAGCTGGTGCAGTGCTTCAACAATAATCCAGGCCGCTTGACCTCTGCCGAACTTCATCCTGTTCTGCTTGCCAGATGCCCAGTGACCTTCACAAGCCATGCTTCCCGCAACCGGCGGATAAAGCCGCCGCCGCGCGGTTATGCGCGGATTTCGCAGCCCTTGGCGCGCGGGAGGCAAAATTTACCGTAACCGAGTCGGGAGCGGCGGTGCTGGCTGCCCTGGGCGGCAACGCGCCTTTTCTGGCGGAGCTTGCCTGCCGTGAGCCCGCCACGCTGATCGCCTGCCTGGAAACCGGCCCGCAAGCCGAAACCGAAGCCGTTCTGGCGGGGTTGGACGCATTGCCCCCCAACCTGCCCCGCACGAGCCTCAGCGCCGCGCTGCGCCAGGCCAAGCGGCGGATGGCGCTGGCCATCGCCGTCGCGGATATCGGCGGCATCTGGGCGCTGGAGCAGGTAACTGCCGCCCTCTCCAAACTGGCGGAAACCGCCCTGCGCGCCGCCACCCGCCATCTGCTGCGTACCTTGCATGAAGCGGGGGAGATCACCCTGCCTCACCCGGAAGACCCGGAACGCGAAAGCGGCTTCGTGGCGCTGGCGCTGGGCAAGCTCGGCGCACGGGAGCTTAATTATTCGTCAGATATCGATCTCGTCCTGCTCTACGACCCCGAATCCTCCCCTTACGAGACCGACTCGCAGCCGCTGATGGCCTGCCTGGCGCGGGACCTCACCACTTTGCTCTCAGCGCGGGATGAGGAAGGCTACGTATTCCGGGTGGATTTGCGGCTGCGGCCAGACCCCGGCGCCACCCCGCCCGTTGTGGCTCTCCTCACCGCCCTCACCTATTACGAAAGCCAGGGCCGCACCTGGGAGCGCGCGGCGTTCTCCAAGGCAAGGCCGGTAGCGGGGGATTTTGCCCTCGGCCAGCAATTCCTCAGCGCCATCCGTCCCTTCATCTGGCGGCGCTATCTGGATTTCGCGGCCATCTCGGACATTCACGAGATGAAACGCCAGATCGACGGGCAGCACAGCAGCAAAGGCTTAAACCGGCTGGATGTGAAACTTGGGCGCGGCGGCATCCGCGAGATCGAGTTCATCGTGCAAACGCTGGGGCTGGTATGGGGCGGGCAAGACCCGGGCTTGCGTATTCCCGCCACGCTGGAGGCCCTGCCCGCCATGGCCCGCGCCGGGCATATTCCTGAACGCGCCGCCCGCCAGCTCGCCGCCGACTATCGGGAGCTGCGCCGGGTGGAACACCGGCTGCAAATGGTGGCCGACCGCCAGAC
>JAGWIL010000336.1 GCA_028866335.1 Rhodospirillales bacterium | reverse complement strand
TTTTTGCCCAAAAACGACTTGCTCTCGCTGGAGGAGCTGGAGCGGCTCTGCAAAACATTCATCCGCATGGGCGTGACCAGGCTGCGGCTAACGGGCGGTGAGCCGCTGGTGCGGCGGAATGTGATGAGCCTGATCGAGGGGTTGGGGCAATATCTGGGCAATGGGTTGGAGGAGCTGACGCTCACCACTAATGGCTCCCAATTGGCCAAACACGCGCAAGGGCTGGCGCAGGCGGGGGTGCGGCGCATCAATGTTAGCCTGGACACGCTGGACGAAGCCAAATTCGCCCGCATCACCCGCTGGGGCCGCTTGCAGCAGGTGCTGGAAGGCATTTCCGCCGCGAAAGCCGCCGGGCTTGCCATCAAAATCAACATGGTGGCGCTGAAGGGCGTGAATGATGATGAGTTTGACACCATGCTGGCGTTTTGCGGGCGCGAAGGTCTCGACCTCTGCCTGATTGAGACCATGCCGATGGGTGAGGTAACGCATAGGGAGGAAACGCATCTGCGGCTTGCGGATGTGCGGGCGGATATCGCCAGGCGCTGGACGCTGCTTGCCAGCGATTACGCCACCGGCGGCCCGGCACGGTATGTAACCGTGGCGGAAACGGGCCAGAGGCTCGGTTTTATCACCCCGTTCAGCCATAATTTCTGTGAATCCTGCAACCGCGTACGGCTTACCTGCACCGGCACGCTTTATATGTGTCTGGGCCAGGAAGATGCCGTGGATTTACGCAAGCCCCTGCGCGCCAGCAGCGATGACGTGGCGCTGGAAGCGGCGATAAACCGGGGCATTGCCGCCAAGCCCAAAGGGCATGATTTTGATATCCGCCGGGTGGCGGTGCCGCGTCATATGTCCGTTACGGGGGGGTGACAGACATATTTTGCCGCGCATCCGGCAAGGAAAATACTGACTGAGGTGCGAATTCGTTCCTCAACCGCTTTCAGGCTGGGCATGGCACGGAAACCGGACAATGTGCTGAACAGAAAATCCCCCAACGCCATGCCGAACAGCATGGAGGCGGATTCCCGCGCTTCCTCCCGCGTGGCACCATGGGCAAAGGCGAGTTCCAGCAGACAGTTTTCAATATGAGAATGCGCTTTGCGCATACGGGTCGAGAGAAAGATATTGCTGAATTCCGGGTTATGCCCGTATTCCGTAATCACCATGCGGCTGATGGCGATCTGTACGGGGTCCAGCAGGAATTTCGCCAGGCAAAGCAGGTTGTTGCAGAGCGTTTCCTCAACCGGTTCATCCGGCGCAGGGGTTGGAAACTGCACCTTGGATTTGCGGTGCGCCAGCAATTCGGCGAATAATTCAACTTTGGAGTCCACCAGCGTGTAAACGGTGCGTTTGGACATGCCGGCCTGTCGGGCGATTTCCGACATAGTTGCGTTGTGGTAGCCTTTTGACAGAAAGACGGTTTGCGCGGCGGCCACGAGGCTTTCCATGCGCGGGCTTAAGCCAGCCTCTGGCGCGGGGTTGGGCTCTGAGCGGGAAGGACCGTCCGGTTCCATGATAGGCGTTATATTGCACGCCAAGTAAACTCTCAAGTTTCCAATTGCTAACCATTGTAAAAATATTGCAGCTTGACGTGGTGAAAAAACGCCTTTAGCTGCGAGATATGAAACCACAGGGTTTCCGTAATGGGATTTGCCTTTCGGCTTTAACGTTCGCCCTGGCGGGATGTGCGGTTGGGCCTGATTATCATCATCCGGCAGCGCCGGATGTGGCGCTTGCGCCCAACCCACTTCCTCCATCTACCGCAAAAGCCGGGGACCAGGCACAAAATTTTGTGCCTGGGGCAGATATTCCAGGCGATTGGTGGCATTTGTTCCAGTCTCCGCAGCTTGATGCGCTGATTGCGGAGGCGTTCAAAAACAATCCCAACCTGACCGCGGCACAGCAGACATTGCTAGAGGCGGAAGAGAATGTGCGCGCCGCACAGGGTAGCTTGCTGCCGGCCCTTTCCGGCAGCCTCGGTGTGCAGAAGGACAAAGGTTCAGGTGCCGGGCTGGCGGCGTTTGGCTCGGGCAGTAGCGCCAAAACATTGCCAAGCTATACGCTTTATAATGCTTCTCTTTCTGTCTCATACTCGCTGGATGTGTTTGGTGGCGAGCGGCGGCAGATTGAAAACATAGCCGCCCAGACTGACTATGCGCGTTGGCAGTTAGAGGCCGCGTATCTTACCCTCACCGCCAATATCGTCACCGCCGCGGTGAATGAAGCCTCTCTCAACGCGCAAATTCAGGCGACACAGACTCGGGTCGGCTATGAAACACAGTTGCTCTCCATTCTGCAAACCCAGGTGAGCCTGGGCGGTGTGGCGCAGGCGCAGGTGTTGCAGCAGCAATCCACGCTG
>JAGWIL010000032.1 GCA_028866335.1 Rhodospirillales bacterium | reverse complement strand
GGCTCGTGCTGACGTGAAGATACTGGTGGCAGATTGTGATGGTAGCCAAGGAAAAGAGCTATCTGCACATTTCGAGGCATTGGATGACAATTTTGTGCTCATCCTTGCTGGTTCGGGGGAGAATCTGCTTGAGGCTGTGCAACGTAACGCCCCCGATGTGGTGATTGTGGATATGGCGCGGCCAGACCGTGATGGACTCGATTCCGTTCGTACGTTGAACGCGCAGACCATGCTGCCCGTGCTGATGTTCATCGATGAGGATGATCCACAATTCATGGAAGAAGCCATCGAGGCTGGCGTTTGTTCCTACCATGCAGGGGGCGTGCCGCTCGCTGCCATAAAGCCGGTTTTGCGTACGGCTATGGCCGTGTTCCAACGTATGCGCGGGCTGCAAAGCCAACTTGCCAGCGCACAGGAGCAAATTGAGGCCCGCCAGCTTGTGGATGCGGCCAAGCGCCTGCTTATGGCGCAAGAGAAAATGAGCGAACCTGCGGCGCACAGGTTTTTGCAGCGCCGCGCCATGGATCAACAGAAGAAATTGGCCGAGATTGCGGCTTCATTGCTGCATGACCAGCCGGCTGGAGGGAGGCAAAAATGACGGACATGATCCGCCTCGGTTTGCTGCGTCTTTGCGATGCCGCGCCGGTCATTCTGGCCGATCATGAGGGGCTGTTTGCTGCTGCCGGCATAAAGGTGCACCTCTCCGTCGAGCCATCCTGGGCGAATATTGCCGATAAGCTGAGCTACGGTCTCCTGGATGGAGCCGTGATACTGCCGCCCTTGGCCATGGCCTGCGCCGCCGGGTTGCGCGGGCGCCGCACAAAACTTGTTATTCCCATGTCACTAAGCGCCAATGGCAATGCGGTTACACTGGGGGCAGCACTACAGCCTGCGTTTGCTTCGCGTGGCATAACGGGCGTGGCTTCCGGCCGAAAGCTGCGCTTTGCCGTGGTGCATGTGTTCTCCACCCATAACCTGCTGCTGCGTTATTGGCTGGCGGCGGAGGGAATTGACCCAGACAAGGATGTCGAGATTAGCGTGCTGCCGCCAGCCGAAATGGTGAGTAGCCTGGCCGCCGGTGCTATCGACGGGTTTTGCGTGGGTGCTCCCTGGGGCCAGGTGGCGGCGTATGCGAAGCTGGGCTTTGTCGCGGTGACATCGGCAGAGATTTGGCGGGACCATCCGGAGAAATGCGTGGTGCTGCGAGACGACCTTATGGCGCGCGACCCGGCGGGGGTTCTAGCCTTACTGCGTACGTTGCGAACCGCTTCTGCTTTATGTGAAGAGCCCAAAAAACGCGGCGCGCTTGCCGCCCTGCTGGCGCGGCCGGGATATTTACACCTGCCCGAAGCATTGATCGAAAATGCCCTCGCGCCCTCGGCGGGTGGGCCTGATTTCATGGAACAATATCCCGATGCCGCACGGGCTTCCTGGTTCGCGACACAAATGCTGCGTTGGAACTTGGCGCCGCCTGGCAGCCTGGATAACACCACAAGCCTGTACCGGCCGGATCTGTTTCTGGCTGCGGGCGGTGCTACGCCGGAGGCACAGCCTGAGTATTTCTGGCCCAGCCGAAAATGACTAAAACGGGAACAGATGCTGATAAATCATGAGTAATAACGACCAAAAAAGCATCATGCTGTGAGCGCATAAACCCAATCGGTGCTGTTAACATGCGGCCACTGCTGATTGGCACGCATATTGCTGCGTATTGTTTGAACGGCAGATGCTGTTTGCGGTGCAGTCAATGACGATTGCATTCGCCAAGCGGGGGCAGCCCCACTGAAATTTCGCGTGCCAAGGGACGGCGCGCAGGCGGATTTGCTGAAGGCAGCCGCGGAGTAAAACACCATGTCCCTTTCGGGCGGAAAAGCTTTTTTCAAGTCAGGCCATCTGCCGACTCTCATTGCTGCATTTTTGTATTTTGATTTCAGCTTCATGTGCTGGGTGTTGCTGGGGCCGATGGGAATTCAAATTTCCAAGGCGCTCAATCTCGACCCCGCCCATAAAGGGCTGATGGTTGCCACCCCCGTTCTGGCGGGCGCTTTTCTGCGTATTTTCAACGGCCTCATGGTTGACCATTTGGGCGCCAAAAGAGCCGGCATCATTGCTCAGATAGTCGTTATTCTCGGGTTGGCTGGGGCGTGGCTGATTGGCGTGCCGGGTTTCACAGCCATTCTGCTGGTTGGGCTGGTGCTCGGCATGGCCGGGGCTTCCTTTGCCATCGCACTGCCCATGGCCTCGCGTTGGTATCCGCCCGAGCATCAGGGCAAAGCAATGGGCCTGGCTGGTGCAGGTAATTTCGGCACGGTCATTGCAGCAATCGCTGCCCCGGCGCTAGGTTTGGCCTTCGGTTGGGTAAATGTTTTCGGTATGGCCGCGCTGTTTATGGCCGGCGTGCTGGGGCTGTTTGTTGTCCTGGCAAAAGATTCGCCGATGCAACCGCCCAAGCAAGTTCTCTCGGGCTATTTGCGCGTGCTCGCCATTGGTGACACCTGGTGGTTCATGCTGTTTTATGCAGTAACGTTTGGCGGGTTTGTTGGCCTGGCCTCCAGCCTCAGCATTTACTTTCACAGCCAGTATGGGTTGGCGCCGGTGCAAGCAGGATATGCCGTAGCAGCCTGCGTGTTTACAGGTTCGCTGTTCCGCCCAATCGGCGGTTGGGTGGCGGATACAATAGGCGGCATCGCATCGCTTTCCGTGCTCTACCTTGTGGCGGCAGCGATGCTCATTCTGGTCAGTGTTGGTCTGCCGACCCTTCCCATGGCCATGGCCGCTTTCATTGTCGCCATGTTGGCATTTGGGCTTGGCAATGGTGCGGTTTTCCAGTTGGTTCCTATCCGCTTTGGCCGTGAGATCGGCGTGATGACCGGGCTGGTTGGTTGCGCGGGTGGCGTTGGCGGGTTTTATCTTGCTTCCTCTCTTGGCTATTCCAAACAATGGACTGGTTCGTATCAGGATGGTTTTCTGATTTTTGCAGGTCTGGCCATAATCGCCTTCATTGGCATCAATGTCGTTAAAAAACATTGGCGCATCAGTTTCAGCCAGGGCTTTGCCGGTGGCGTGGTTCCAAAGATTTAAAAATAAATTTTTCTTGGGGTTTATCCCTGGCTTTCCCTCACTCTATAAGGATTTCCGCCGATGAATATGATGATCAGCGCGCGTAAAAAGCTCGTCGTTATTGGTAATGGTATGGCAGGGATGCGAACCGTCGAGGAAATTCTCTCGCGCGCCCCTGATATGTTTGATATTACTGTTTTCGGTGCCGAGCCACAGCCGAATTACGACCGTATCATGCTCTCGCCATTATTGGCGGGGGAAAAGAACTTCGATCAGATCGTGCTCAATAACCTGGAATGGTATGCAGCGCATAAAATCGAGCTTCTCGTTGGGGAGGCTGTAGTCGAGATTAACCGTGCGGCCCGGAATGTTACAGGCGAGCATGGCAGCATTCGCCATTATGATATTTTGCTGCTTGCAACTGGGTCTAACCCCATTGTTCTGCCACTTCCTGGTATTGATCGCCCAGGCGTGATGACTTTCCGATCAGTCGCCGATGTAGAAAAAATGCTTGAAATTGCTGCGCCAAATAAATCCGCGGTGGTAATTGGCGGTGGCTTGCTTGGGCTTGAAGCCGCACACGGGTTGAATTTGCGCGGCATGGAGGTAAGTGTGGTGCATTTAATGCCTACGCTAATGGAACGCCAGCTCGATGCCTCGGCCGCGCATTTGCTGGAACATAACCTAACGCAGCGGGGTATCAGCATCTATACAAATGCAGTCACCGAATCGCTCAATGGCGAAGGTGAAAGTGGCGGCGTTCATACGGTTTCGTTAAAAGATGGCAGGCAGATCAGGGCCGATCTGGTGGTTATGACGGCTGGTATCCGCCCCAACACAAATCTGGCCAAAGCCGCTGGTTTAGCCTGCGACCGTGGCATTCTGGTTGATGATACCATGTGTACATCCGACCCTGCAGTTTATGCCATTGGTGAGTGCATCGAGCATAACAAAACCTGCTACGGTCTTGTTGCCCCAATTTGGGACATGGCTAAAATCGCCGCCGATCATATCGCGGCAACGGCACCGACACGTTTTATGCCCATAGCCACAGCAACCCGGCTGAAAGTGTCGGGGATTGAGATGTTTTCGGCCGGGGATTTCATGGGCGATGAAACGACCCATGACATTGTGCTGCGTGATGCCGCCCGTGGTGTTTACAAGCGCCTGGTGCTGCGCGGCGATCACCTCGCCGGTGTGGTTTGTTTTGGTGATACGCGGGACGCGGGCTGGTATTTCCAATTTCTCAAGGACAAGACCCATCTGGGTGATCTGCGAGAGACCGTAATTCATGGCCCGGTCGCGACACAGGCTGATCCTGATGAGGCATTGGCTTGCCTGCCTGATACCGCCGAGATTTGTGGTTGTAATGGAGTACAGAAGGGCACAATTTGCGCCGCTATCGCCGAACACGGCCTAAAAAGCGTGAATGACGTACGGGCGAGAACTAAAGCCTCTGCCTCATGTGGCTCTTGTACCAATCTCGTTGAAGGATTGTTGAAACTTGCCCTCGGCGCGGAATTTAATGCCGTAACCGCGAAGCCGATGTGCAAATGCACAGATCATGATCATGATGAAGTACGCAGGCGCATAAAGGGCGGATTGCTAAAATCCATTCCCGCGGTAATGCAGGCCCTGGAATGGCAAACGCCGAATGGTTGTGCCTCTTGCCGCCCGGCATTGAATTTTTACCTTCTCGCCGCCTGGCCGGGTGAATATTCGGATGATACGCAATCACGCTTTGTAAACGAGCGTATGCACGCGAACATTCAAAAGGATGGTACTTTTTCGGTCATTCCGCGCATGTGGGGTGGCACAACAACCGCCGGAGAACTGCGCGCCATTGCCGATGTCGTCGATAAATTCAATATCCCATCGGTCAAGGTTACTGGCGGCCAGCGTATCGACATGTTGGGCGTAAAGAAGGAAGATTTACGCGCCGTCTGGCAAGACCTTAATGCGGCTGGGCTGGTTTCTGGCCATGGCTATGGCAAGGCCTTGCGGACGGTAAAAACTTGCGTGGGTTCGGAATGGTGCCGCTTTGGCACGCAGGATTCTACCGCCATGGGGGTGGCGTTGGAAAAAGCCACGTGGGGTTCCTGGCATCCACATAAGGTGAAGCTTGCTGTCTCGGGTTGCCCGCGTAATTGCGCTGAGGCCACGATTAAGGATTTTGGTGTGGTTGCCACAGAAGCAGGATGGGACCTGCATGTCGGCGGTAATGGTGGCATTAAAGTTCGCGCCACCGAGCTTCTGTGCAAGGTCACCACGGACGAAGACGTAATGGAATATGGTTGTGCATTCCTGCAACTCTACAGAATGGAAGCGCGTTATCTTGAACGTACGGCGCCATGGCTTGAGCGTGTCGGGCTTAAATATGTGCAGGAACGCATTGTAGATAATGCGGAGCTACGGCGCACTCTCTATGAAGATTTTCTCTACGCGCAGAAATTTGCACAGATCGACCCATGGGCGGAAGAAGCCGCCTGCAACGTGCGCGGACTGAAATACAACGCAATGGCGGAGATGGTGTAATGGACGGCTTAAATCAGGCAGAAACATTTATCGATGTCGGTGCATTGGAAGATATTCCGCCGCTCGGCGCCCGCACGGTTGCAACCGCATCGGGGGATATCGCCATATTTCGTACCAACAATGATGAAGTGTTCGCCCTGCGGGACCAATGCCCGCACAAAAAAGGTCCACTCAGCCAGGGCATAGTGCACGGCACCACCGTTACGTGCCCCTTACATAATTGGGTTATCTCGCTGCAATCGGGCGAGGCACAGGGGTTGGATACGGGCTGCACCCCCCGTTTCAATACTAAGGTGGAGGCGGGGCGCGTTTTCCTGGCACTGGCATGAGCCGCGTTGCGCTGGTGGGTGCTGGCCCCGGGGATCCTGAACTATTGACGCTTAAAGCCGCGCGGCTGTTGAAGAATGCCGAAATTGTACTGCATGACAGCCTCGTTGATCCGCGAATTATCGCTCTGGCAAATCCACATGCGTCCATAATAGACGTTGGAAAACGCTGTGGCCGCCATTCCGCCACACAGGAGACGATTTGCGGCTTGCTGGTGCAAGAGGCACTGGCTGGCCATATAGTTGTGCGGCTAAAAGGTGGTGACCCGGTGATCTTCGGCCGTGCGACCGAGGAGATGGAGGCGCTGCGGGAAGCCGGAATTGAATTTGACATCATTCCCGGCATAACCGCGGCGAGCGCGGCGGCAGCCGGTTTGCGCCTCTCGCTCACCCAACGCAACATCGCGCGCACCTTGCATATTCTCACCGGCCATGGTGCCGACGGTGGCCTACCGGAACATGATTATTGCGCGCTCGCTAAATCGGGCGGTACGCTCGCCGTTTATATGGGTGGTGAAACGCTGCCTGGCTTGGCAGCACATTTCATTGAAGCAGGAATGGAACCATCCATGCCAGCCATCCTCATCGAAAGCGCAAGCCTGCCAGATGAACGCCACACCCATGCGACGATTGCCACTCTTCCGGGTTTGCATAGGGCACGGGCCGCCACTGGCCCGGTGTTGGTTCTGGTCGGTGAGGCTTTACGCGCGCAACAGGCCGTTAGCCAACTCGTTGATGAGGGCTTCATGGTATGAACCCCTCCATGGCTGCCCGCTGCGAAACTCCGCAAATGGTAGCCAGGAGTCAGGTTAAATCCGTCTGCCCTTATTGCGGGGTTGGCTGTGGCATCGTGCTGCAAGTGGAAGATGGGCGCGTGACAAAAATTGCCGGTGACAAAACGCATCCGGCAAATTTTGGTCGGTTATGTACCAAGGGCTCAACCGCCGCCGAAGCATTGGTTAATTCGGGGCGTATGGAAACAGCCTTTATCCGCCCAAATCGATGCAACGAGCAGATGCCGGTGCCTATGGATGAAGCAATCGACACCGCTGCGAATCGCCTACGCGGCATTATTGATGCACATGGGCCGGATGCGGTTGCACTTTACGTGTCTGGCCAGATGTCGCTGGAGGCACAGTATCTCGCTAATAAATTGGCCAAGGGGTTCATTCGCACCAACAACATTGATTCAAATTCGCGGCTTTGCATGTCCAGTGCTGCCAGCGGCTATAAGCTTTCACTTGGCGCTGATGGGCCGCCAGGATCTTATCAGGATTTTGATGCGGCCAACCTGTTCTTTGTGATCGGCTCCAACATGGCCGAATGCCATCCAATCTTGTTTTTGCGCCTCCTCGACAGGAAAAAATCCGGCACGAAACTAATTGTTGTTGACCCCAGGCGAACCCCGACGGCAGAAAAAGCTGATTTGTTTTTGCAGTTAAAGCCGGGAAGTGATCTGGCGCTCCTTAACGGTATTCTGCATCTGCTGGTTGAGGCTGGGGATATAGATGCGGAGTTTATCGCTGCACATACAGAGGGTTGGGATGATATGTCCGTCTTTCTGCGCGAATTTTCTCCAGCCCAAGTCGCTGCCGCCACCGGGTTACATGAAGCAGATATCCGCACCGCAGCACGTTGGATTGGTGCGGCTAAAAATTGGATGAGCTGCTGGACCATGGGGCTCAACCAGAGCACGCAAGGAACCTGGCATACCAATGCCATTTGCAATCTGCATCTGGCCACGGGTGCAATTTGCCGTATTGGCGCCGGGCCATTCTCCCTAACTGGCCAGCCCAATGCCATGGGCGGGCGCGAGGTGGGGTATTTAAGCCACGGCTTACCCGGCCAGCGTACGGTCGCCAATCAAAGGGATAGAGATTTTATTGAAAAAATATGGAATATTCCAGAAGGCAGCATCCAGCCTGCCGTTGGGACCGATGCCGTGTCGATGTTCGAAGGACTCGAAAGTGGTGCGATCAAAGCGGTCTGGATTATCTGCACCAATCCGGTGGCGAGTATGCCAAATCGGGCCAAGGTCATCGCGGGATTGAGAGCTGCCGAGCTTGTCATCACTCAGGACGCGTTTCTTGATACCGAGACGAATGCCTATGCCGATATCCTTTTTCCGGGCGCACTCTGGGCCGAAGGCAGTGGGGTAATGATTAATTCCGAACGCAACATGACTTTGATGCGCCAGGCCGTGGCACCAACAGGTGAAGCGCGACCGGATTGGCAGATCATAGCGCAGGTCGCTTGTGCCATGGGTTATAAGGAAGGGTTTTCTTATTCCAGCGCGGCGGAGGTTTTTGATGAAATCCGGCATACGTCAAATCCTGAGACCGGCTATGATATCAGCGGCGCTACGCATGAGACTTTGTCTCATGAACCACAGCAATGGCCCATCGCGCCGCAAGGTAATTCGCGTAACCCGGTGCGCTATCGTGGTAAGGAGTTGCGTTTCCCTACCCAAAACGGTAGGGCACGCTTCTTTGCTCGTCCGGCACTTCAACCGGATGAACTCCCTAATGCGGATTACCCGTTTGTGCTGAATACCGGGCGCGTCGCGCACCAATGGCACACCATGACCAAGACAGGAAAAATCAAGGCGCTTATCAAACTCAACCCAGGGCCATTTATCGAGATCAATCCTGAGGACGCGGCAGAATTAGGCCTACAGATGGTCGATCAACTCGAAATAATTTCGCGCCGTGGCCGGGCAGTTTTGCCGGCGGTGGTAACGCGGCGTGTGCTGCCGGGAAACTGTTTCGTGCCTTTCCATTGGAACGATGTGTTCGGTGATGACATCGCGATTAACGCGGTAACGAGCGATGCGGTAGATGCTGCGTCTCGGCAGCCAGAATTTAAATTTTGTGCAGTAACTCTTACCAAATCTCCAATACAATCATTCGAGTCTCAGAAGGAAAATGAGATGAAGACGCATCTCGCTACCGAAAATCCGTTCGCTGCATTTCTCGAGCTGCCCACGCAACCACCGTCTTTGGATGCTGCTGAGGCACTCTATGTTTCCGGGTTTTTTTCCGGATTAAACACGCCAGGCGCGCTTAGCGGCGTGCCAGTGCTCCCTGAAGCAGCCCCGCTCTCGCCCTTGGCCCGGCTATGGATCGACGGCGTGCTCGCCGGACTGTTCAGCCGTGTCGAAAAAAATCCCATACCGCAAGCGGCTGCGCCGACTGCGGCGCAATCGGTAACTTTGTTATGGGCTTCTCAAACCGGCAACAGCGAGGCACTGGCGGAGCGGTTAAAAAATGGGTTGGAGGCAGCGGGAATTTTGGCCCAGGCTGCCTGCATGGCAGATTATCCTGTGGGAGATCTTGGCGGTAGCCAGAACATTCTGCTAATTTCGAGTACTTATGGCGATGGCGAACCACCCGATAATGGCCGCGGCTTTTGGGACTTTCTTTGTGAAGAGATGACACCGCGATTGGAACATCTGAACTTTGCGGTATGCGGCCTGGGAGATTCATCATACGATCAATTCTGCCAGCACGGAAAAAATTTAGACACCCGTTTAGCTGAATTAGGGGCACAACGCCTGGTTAGCCGCCTCGATTGCGACGCCGATCATGAGCCAGAAATTGACGCTTGGCTAAACCGTGTGACTAAGCGGTTGAACGGTGTACCGTCAAGCCAGCCAACCGTTCAACCCGTGGCCCATGGCAAAAACCACCCGTATCTTTCACAGGTGTTGGGGAATACGCGTTTAAACCAAGAAGATTCCGGGAAAGATACACGATTTATTTCGCTTTCTCTTGCTAATTCCAACCTGCATTACCAAGCCGGCGATGTGCTGGGCGTATGGCCTACCAATTGCCCTGACCTCGTGGATGAAGTGCTGGCCTGTGCGGGGCTGAGCGATGACGCGATGGTAACCGTGGACAAAGCCGGAAATTTGCCGTTGCGCAAGGCTCTACAGGAAAATTTCGAGCTTACCCGTGTTAACCGGGAGACGCTGGAGTTCGTTGCAGAACGCAGCGGGTCGCCGGAGTTAAAAGCGTTGCTTGGCAACAATCGTAAGAATGATCTCAAGCAATTTCTATGGGGAAAACAACTGCCGGATGTGCTGAGAGAGTTTTCCATAAGAACCAATGCTCAGGAATTCGTACGTGTTTTGAAGCATATTCAACCGCGACTATACTCGATAGCCTCAAGCCCTATTCAGTATCCTGACGAAGTGCATCTTACGGTGTCGGCGGTAAATTTTGGTGCACGCCACCGCAAGGGGGTATGCTCCGGCTTTCTCGCGGGCCGTGCCGATGCATGTGATGTTCCAATTTTTGTACAACCAACTTCGCATTTCCACCTTCCTAAAGATACAGATACACCCATCATCATGATCGGCCCTGGCACGGGCATTGCGCCGTTCCGCGCATTTTTGCAGGAGCGCCGTGCCCTGGGTGCCAGGGGCCGCAACTGGCTGTTCTTCGGCGAACGCAATCGAACCACGGATTTTTATTATGAAGCCGAGTTGACCAAAATGCATACCGAAGGCTTCCTTACCGAACTCAGCCTGGCTTTTTCACGTGACCAAGCAGAAAAAATCTATGTTCAGCGGCGCATAATCGAGCAAGGTGCCGCATTATGGGCCTGGTTACAGGATGGTGCATTTTTATACGTATGTGGAGATGCTGCCAACATGGCCAAGGATGTCGAAGCGGCAATTGTCAGCGTCATAGAGCAGCATGGCGGGCTTACCCATGACACCGCGCAGGACTATCTCAAATCTCTCACCAGGGAAAAGCGTTATCTACGAGATGTCTACTAATGAATGGCTCAGGATTAAGGTTTGATGGCAGCCCAGCAAACTTTGCGCGGTATGGCCTTTTGCCCAGGGAGAGCGGTAACTATAGGCCATGACAAAAGATCAAATGCCGGAAAATGGATTAACTGATGAGGACTATCAGACGCTTGCCGCGATACGCCTGGCGCTTCGCCGCTTCATGCATTTCAGCGAGGATGCAGCGAAGAACGCCGGGCTGACGCCGCAGCAGCATCAAGCTTTGCTTACCATCCGGGCCGCGCCGGAGATGGTGCTTGCCATTGGTGAACTCGCGGATCTCCTCGTCATCCAGCCGCATACCGCAAGCGAACTGGCAGACCGTCTTGGTATACTCGGCCTGGTGCAGCGCCAGCCAGACGAGAAGGACCGGCGCATGATGAAGCTACATCTTACACCGGCAGCTGAGGAGGCGCTTCTTTCTCTCTCGGTCGCGCATAGAACAGAACTGCGTCGGCTTCGTCCGCTATTGGGCGCACTGTTAAGCAAGCTCGACTAATTCGACTTGATTATATCGTAAGACGATATATATCTCCGCCCAGTTTGTAACTGTGGCGGTATTTGTTATGGCGGCGTCCGGCGGGAAGCACGGAATTTTAGAAAAGCTGGGAGATTTCACAACCGAACCCAGGGTTTTGGCCATCGCCGCGATGGGTATTGTGGCGGGCACCGGTGGCATGGTTGCAGCCTGGCTCCTTCTGCATCTTATCTCATGGGTCACTTCGCTCGCGTATTTGGGCCATCTTTCAAGCGGAAGCGGAGCACCCGTGCATCTGCCGGTGTGGACGGTTGGCGTGCCAATTCTAGGCGGCCTGGTTATAGGTTTAATGGCGCGCTACGGCAGCGAGAAAATACGCGGCCATGGCATACCGGAAGCTTTGGAGGCAATCATCCTCGGCGGTTCGCGGATGGGGCTGAAAATTGCCATCTTGAAGCCGATCTCCTCAGCGATTTCCATTGGCACTGGCGGTCCGTTTGGTGCCGAAGGGCCGATCATCATGACCGGCGGAGCTATTGGATCGCTTTTTGCTCAGTTTTTTGCGCTTACCGATATGGAGCGCAAAACCCTGCTGGTAGCGGGTGCCTGTGCGGGCATGACCGCGGTTTTCGGTACGCCGGTTGCCGCCATGCTGCTCGCCATTGAATTGCTATTGTTTGAGCTGAAACCGCGCAGTTTTTTGCCTGTTGCCGTTGCCTGCATTACCGCTGCGTTGGAACGCAGTTGTTTGCTAATGTCCACGCCGTTATTTCCTTTTTCCGGTAAGGTCATCGTGGACCCTGTGCACGGAATCGGCTGGTTCGGTCTTGGCCTTGCGGTTGGCTTCGGTTCAGCACTGCTCACCATCATGGTCTATGCCGCTGAGGACTGGTTTGCGCGGCGGAAATTACATTGGATGTGGTGGCCCGCCCTT
>JAGWIL010000335.1 GCA_028866335.1 Rhodospirillales bacterium | reverse complement strand
GTGTTCATCTTGGTCAGCAGCGGGTTGAGCATGGCTGTGTTCAGCCGCCCTTCTATGGCGAGCTTCATGGCGCCTGCTATGGAAAGCGGGGCGAGGCCACGGACGGTTATGTTCGCATCCTGCCCGGCGCTGGCGGCGAGGTTTATGTTCGCATTTCTGCCCTCAAGGTCTGCCGTGCCAGAGAGTTTGGCGGCGGGAATGAAGGCGGTGGATTTGCTTATATAACGCAGCCCGGTGGCGTTGAGCGTGATCTTCCCCGTTGGCGCTTTTGGCGTGCCGGTGAGGTTGGCGGTGAGGTTGACGATACCCGCCGCGTTCAGTTTGGGCGAGAATAGCTTGGCCAGGCCAAGGTCCAGGTTTTGCACCGAGGCTTTGGCGTTGAGCGTGGGGGAGAGCGTGCCATCCAAGGCGATGTTGGTTTTGCCGATGTCGAGGTTGAGATGCTGCACGGCTATGTCGGGCTGGGTTTCGATATCCGTGGGGCCGCGCAAGCTGGCCGCCAGCCCGTGCCAATCCACGTTCAGCTTGGCGATGTGCGCATTCTTGGCCTGCGCGTTCAAAACACCGGTCAGGCTGAGCCGGGCGGGGTAGGACATGAACCGCGCGATGGTGGCATCCGCCTGAATGGCCAGGGCGGTGAGCTGACCCTGGGCGGTTACGGTGCCGTTAATGGCACCGACCGAAGATGTGGCCTCCACATTCTTTGCGATAAAGTTCAGGCTAAGGTTTTGGTTGTCCTGATAGGCGAAATCCGCATCCGCCGCGCCGTGCATATGGCTGCCGGTGAACATATCGAAATCAGACAGCGCGCCGAGGGCGAGATGCGCCGTGCCAGTGGGCAGCTTGGCCCCGGCGGCGAGCGCAAGGTTCGCCTGGGCGGTGAGGGATTTCCACTCCGCCTGGGTGATGTTCACGCTGGTTGCACCCTGGGCATTGCGGGCGAAGCCAGCGTTCAGCGCCAGGGGCGCGCTCGCCAACATGCCGCTGCCGGTAAGCGTGCCTTCAGGGGTTTTCGGCAGATGGGTGGCGTGTAGCGTAATCTGGAATGGCCCGGTGGGCAGTTTGGGCACGGAAAGTTGCCCGGTGATGGTCGCATCCGCCGTGAAATTTGTGCGCGTGCCGGTGACATGGCTTTGCACCTGCACCGCACCCGTAAGCCTGGGCGCGAGGGCGGCGATGCTGTCCAGCTTCGCGTCCGTGGTCAGGTCCAGTTGGTTCTGGTTCAGTACGCCATGGCCGTTCAGGGCAAATTGCGGGCCTTTCAGTGCCAATTGGCCGATGGTGATTTTCTTGCCCTGCAAGCTGGCGAGCAAGGAAAGTTCCGTGCGCCCGGCGAGCAGTTTGTTCAAGCCAGCGGGGGCTTGAGTTAGCGCCACATGGCCTTGCAGGGAAAGGGTTGCGCCATCCTTGGCGGTAGTCTGCACCACCAAGAGATGCAGTTGCGTGTCTCCGCTTAACGACTGCTGTGTTAACGCGCCGAACGGGGCAAGAGCGGGGATGGTGAGGACCACATCCGCGAAGGGGTTGAATTGGTCCAGCCCCAAAGCGCCGCTCATATTCAGCTTTGCCTCGCCCAGCGCGACATTGGCTTGCAGCGCGGCGCGGGCGCGTGGGCCGTTAAGGGCGATATCCATGTTCAAAGGCTGCCGCACTTGCGGCCCGGCGAAATGGCCGAGCAGCCCGTTGGGCGGTTCCTGCACATGCAGCCTCAATGCCACGCTTTGCGGGTTTAAAGCAGCGTTGAGGATATAGGCGGCATTGCCGCTGGGCGTGGTGGCGTTAAGCGCGATCTCGCCGTGCTGAATATCGCGCAGATGCGTGTGGCCGGTAACATGCAGGGCGATATCCTCACCCGCGAGCGAGGGGGCGATACGCAGCATGCCGATTTCCAGCTTGTCCACATTCACACGGATATTGGGCAGGCTGGACTTGCTGCGGCTCTTGGTTTTGCTGGGCGGATAGGCCGGGCTGCGCGCCATGCTGATGCTGGCAGCGGTGAGCGCCTGGACCGAGAGATTGTCGTGCAGCAGCGCCAAGGGGGACCATCTCAGTTCCAGCCCTTGCCCGCTTAGCCACGCGCCTTTCGTATCCACAAGCTGCAGGCTGGGGATTTTGATGTCCGCCGGGAAATGCCCGCCAAGGGCGCTGACGTGAACGTAGGATTTGCCGAATTTATTGATCTCGGAGGTGGCGAAATTCCGCCCCGTCTGGCTGTTGAGCGCTACAACCACGCCCGCCACCGCCAGCACGAGCAGCAACACCAGCGCCAGAAGCCCGAGAAGGATGCGTTTCAGCCACCGCATGGGGTCAGAAAGCCTCCCCAAGCCCAAGATAGAGCGCGAAGCCACCGCTGCCGGGCGTACGCTTTA
>JAGWIL010000334.1 GCA_028866335.1 Rhodospirillales bacterium | reverse complement strand
TGCGCGAGATTGAAGAAATCGCGCAGGAAGCGGGCCTGATTGATGTTGTTGGCGCGCGCGGCACCGATATCGATGCCGTCCGACGGCCAGCCGATTTCGCCGATGACGATTTTCTTGTTGGGGTATTTCGCGTGCACCATCTCGAAACGGTGCATGGAATCCTGCACGGCGATGCTCTCTGGCACGCCTTCCCAATAGGGCAGCAGATGCACGGTGATGAAATCAACCGAATTCGCAAGCTCCGGGTGCTTCAGCCACACATGCCAGGGCTCGGCAGTGGAAACCGGCACATGCACCTGCGTCTCCACGGAATGAATATCCGCGATGAGCTGCGGCACCGTCATGTCCCCGCGCAGAATGGTCTCGTTACCCACCATCACCTGCTTCACATCAGGGTTGGCGTTGGCAATTTGTACCACTTTCGCCAGCTCCTGCGCGTTGGCGTCCGGGTGCCGGTCCAGCCATGCGCCGAGGGTGACGTTCAGGTTCATGCCCTTCGCCAGTGCGGGTATCTGCCCCAGGTCACCTTCCACCGTGTAGGTGCGGATGTTGTGGGTGTATTTGGCAGCTAGTTGAAGGTCGGATTTAATCTGCGCCGTGCTTGGGTAGTCGCCCGTTTGCGGGCTTTCGCCCTTGTGGAACGGCGAGAACGCAAAGCCGCCAATTTCGCCAGAATAGGGTGCGATGTTTTGCGCCGGGCGGTTAACACCCGCCCACAGGCCAAACGCCACCACGCCCGCGCCGAGCGCTGCCGCCCAGGAGCTGGGGCTCGCCAACCCACGGCGGGCCTTGCGGGTGGAGGTCATCGCCTCTTGGCGGCGGATTTGCGACTGATACGTCATACCAGATATCCAGGCTGCTTCCGGGATAAGCCCCGGATCGGACGCAACATCGCAGCTCAGTGCGGCACCCGCTGGGCGTGAATGTGTTCCAAGTAAGGCAAACAAAATTTAATGTTTGTTACTAAAATTTTTATCCAACGCGATAAAAGTCAATTTTATCATGATATTACACAAAGACATTGACGCTGAAATTTAACATTATCCTGGCCCGACGTAACAATCGCGCACGCCACAAATCCAAGCTACAACCCGCTTATGCCTCTGATTTTGCAGCTCGCCATTTTAGCCCTTCTGGTTCTCTTGAACGGCGCTTTCGCCCTGGCGGAGCTGGCGCTAGTGTCCTCCCGCCGCGCCATGCTTACCCTCATGGAGCGCCAGGGCCTGCGGGGCGCCACCCGCGCGCGGCTGCTGGCGGACGACCCGCAGAGTTTTCTGCCCACAACCCAGTTCGGCATCACGCTTATCGGCATTCTCACCGGCGTGTTTGGCGGCGCGCAACTGGGTGAGCGTATGCAGGGGCCTTTGCGCCACATCCCTTATGTTGCCGCTTACGCCGCACCTTTGGGCGTGGCGCTCACCGTGCTCGCCATTACGTTTCTTACCCTGGTGTTTGGCGAGTTGGTGCCCAAGCAGCTTGCCCTGCGCCACCCGGAGCGCCTGGCCGTGCTGGTTGCAGGCCCTATCGCCGTTCTTGCCAAAATGGCTGGCCCCGCCATCTGGCTGCTGAGCAAGGCAACTGACATTGTGCTGCGCATATTTGGCCCCACACAGGAGGATAGGCGTGGCGTTTCCGAAGAAGAGCTGAAAGCCATGCTGGTTGAAGGCGCTGAGAGCGGCGTGCTGGAAACCGAGGAGCGCGACATTATCGAGCGCGTTTTGCGCCTGGCGGACAAGCCCGTGCGCGCGATTATGACGCCGCGCACCGAGATTGTGTGGATAGACCGCTCAGCCTCGCGGGAGGATATCATCGCGCGGTTGCGCGCGGCCTCGCATTCGCGCTTCGTGGTGTGCGATGGCTCGGTGGATAATGTCACCGGCATCATTCTGGCCAAGGACGTGCTGGACCGGATACTCGACAACCGCGAAGGCCCCCTCATCTCGCCCGTGCTGCGCCAGCCCATGGCAATTCCGGATTCCGTTTCCGCTTTGGATGCGCTGGATAGATTAAAAGCCGACGAGCTTGGCATGGCGCTGGTGTTCGACGAATATGGCAGCTTTGAGGGCGTGGTGACGGCCGCCGATGTGCTGGAGGCGATTGTCGGCGATGCAGAGGATACCGGACCCTCCTCCTACATCGAACCACCAGCGGATTCCTTTTACGAGCTGGATGGCTTAACCCCGGTGGATGAGATTAAAGCCCGGCTGCATCTGCCGGGCCTGCCGAGCGAGGGCAGCTACCATACGCTGGGCGGATTGATTCTGGCCCTGTTACTGCGCCCCGCCGCCAAGGGCGACGCCATTATGTTCGGCGGCTGGAAGTTTGAGGTTCTGGGAATGGATGGCAGGCGGATAGAGCGGGTGAAAGTGGCAAAAGCAAC
>JAGWIL010000333.1 GCA_028866335.1 Rhodospirillales bacterium | reverse complement strand
CTGGAAGCCTGGTTTACCAGGACCCGCCCGGCGCGGATGCAGCTATCACCGTTGATCAGCTTCGGCAGCATCCACGACCTTGCGGAATTGCGTGAGGCCGCGCGAGCGGAGCAGAGCGAGGGTCTGATGCTCAAACGCGGTGACGCGCCCTACATCGCCGGGCGGCCCAAAGGGCTGTGGTGGAAATGGAAGCGTGCTCCGCTCAGCCTGGATGCGGTGCTGATGTACGCTCAGCGCGGCCACGGCAAACGTTCCTCATTTTATTCAGATTATACGTTCGGGGTGTGGAACGAGGAGGACGAGTTGGTGCCAGTGGCGAAAGCCTATTCCGGCTATACGGATGAGAAGCTGAATTTCATCGACCGCTGGATAAGAAACCACACCATCAACCGCTTCGGCCCGGTGCGTGAGGTTGAGAAAGAGCTGGTGTTTGAGCTGGGGTTTGATGCCGCGCAGTTTTCCACCCGGCATAAATCAGGCATCGCGCTGCGGTTTCCACGTATTTTACGGCTGCGGACGGACAAGCCCGCGGCCGAGGCCGACAGGCTGGAGACCGTGCGCCGGATGATCCCGTAGCTTTCAGGCGGTTTTTTTGGCCTTTGCCGGTTTGGGCGGGGCTTTGGCTGCTGGCTTGGCTTTGCTCTTGGCCGCCGGTTTTTTCACTGTTTTGGCGGCTTCTTTCTTCACCACGGGCTTGGCGGCGGCCTTCGCGGCAGGCTTGGCCTTGGCGCCCTTTTTGCCGCGCGGGGCCAGGGTTTTGCCTTTTTCGGCCAGCAGGGCAACGGCGTCGTCCAGCGTTAGGCTGGTCATCTCCACGCCTTTTGGCAAATTGGCGACAATGTTGCCCCATTGCGCGTAGGGCCCGAACCGGCCCTTACGGACGAGAATATCAGCGCCATCCTTGGGGTGCTGGCCCAGGGTTTTCACGGATTCCTGCTTTTTGGCGATAAGGTCCATAGCCCGGTTGAAACCGAGATGCAGCACGTTATCGTCGCGGTCCAGCGAGGCGAACAGCGCGCCCATTTTCACATAAGGGCCGAAGCGGCCGATATTGGCCTCGATCTTTTGACCGGTTTCCGGGTGCAGCCCCACCAGGCGCGGCAACGAGAGCAGGCCGAGGGCTTCTTCCAGCGCCAATGTGGCACTATCCATGCCCCGCGCCAGCGAGGCGCGCTTGGGCTTGGCTTTTTTATCTTCCGGGTCCGGCTCGCCCTGCTGCACATAAAGCCCGTAAGGGCCGCGGCGCAGCGTGATGTCATCGCCGGTTTCCGGGTGCTGGCCGAGCAGGCGCATGCCGTCTTTTAGGTAATCGTCCTCGTTCTCGGCGCCATCAACGGCGAGTTTACGGGTGTATTGGCAGGTGGGGTAGTTTGAGCAGCCGATGAAGCTGCCATAGCGCCCGAGCTTCAGCCCCAGACGGCCCGTGCCGCAGGCGGTACAGACACGCGGGTCGGTGCCATCCTCCCGGGCGGGGAAGAAATGCGGGCCTAAATCCTGGTCCAACGCGTCGATGACGTCGGAAATTTTCAAATCCTTTGTCTGACCGATAGCGTTGGAGAAATCATCCCAGAAGGCCCGCAAAACATGCCGCCAATTGGCCTTGCCCTCGGCCACTTCGTCGAGCTGTTCTTCAAGATTGGCGGTAAACCCGGTATCGACATAGCGGGCGAAGAAGCTGACCAGGAAGGCGGTGACGAGACGGCCACGATCTTCCGGGATAAACCGCCGGGCTTCCAGCCGCACGTAATTGCGGTCGCGCAGCACTGAAAGGATGGAGGCGTAGGTGGAAGGCCGGCCAATGCCGAGCTCTTCCATCTTCTTCACCAGCGAAGCTTCGGAATAGCGCGGCGGTGGCTGGGTGAAATGCTGGGTCGCGGTCACGTCTCGGGTTTTCGCCGGGTCGCCCTTACTGATGGGCGGCAGGATGCGGCTATCCTCATCCGCATCGGCGGGGGCGTCGTCCTGGTCTTCCTTGTAGAGCTTCAGGAAGCCGTCAAACGCCAGCACGGAGCCGGTGGCGCGCAGCGTCTGGCCTTTGCCGTCGGTCAGGTCCACGGCGGTCTGGTCCAGCTCGGCCGGGGACATCTGGCAGGCCAGAGCGCGTTTATAAATCAGCTCGTATAGCTTTGCCTGCTCGGCATTGAGCATCCGCATCACTTTTTCGGGCTTCAGCGCGATGTCCGTGGGGCGGATCGCCTCGTGGGCTTCCTGTGCGTTTTTGGCTTTGCTCTGATAGATGCGCGGGGCAACGGGGAGGTATTGGTCCCCGAACTCGGCCTGGATTTGCTTGCGCATGGCGGTAACGGCTTCCTGGGCCAATTGCACGCCATCGGTTCGCATATAGGTGATGAGACCCACCGTGTCGCCGCCGATTTCCACACC
>JAGWIL010000332.1 GCA_028866335.1 Rhodospirillales bacterium | reverse complement strand
CCCCGCCCCGGCGTTGTGCTGGCGGGGGACTGGACCGATACCGGCCTGCCCGCGACCATTGAAGGTGCCATACGCTCCGGCGAGGCGGCGGCAGCGGCGCTGCAAAACGCAGGCTGAGCCTCAGCCATACCTCCAAAGCCACTGGCTAAGCCTGAAAAAAACTGCCAAATCCCGAAAGATGAACGCGATTCTGGATCATTCGATCGAGCTGGCCCGCGCCTCGCTTACGGCTGAGCAACGCACGGACGGGCATTATTGCTACGAGCTGGAGGCGGACGCCACCATTCCGGCCGAATATGTGCTGCTGGAGCATTATCTGGACCGGATCGACGATGCGTTGCAGGCCAAGATCGGCGTGTATCTGCGCCGCATCCAGGGCGATTATGATACCTGCCAGGGCGGCTGGCCGCTATTTCATGGCGGCAAGATGGACCTCTCCTGCTCAGTGAAGGCGTATTTCGCATTGAAGGCGTTGGGTGACTCACCCGAGGCACCGCATATGGTCCGCGCGCGTGAGGCCATTCTGGCGGCCGGGGGGGCGGAACGCGCCAATGTGTTCACGCGGTTTCAGATGGCCTTGTTCGGCGCTGTGCCGTGGGCGGCCTGCCCGGTGATCCCCATCGAGGCCGTGCTGATGCCGGATTGGTTTCCCTTCACCATGCGTAAGGTCTCTTATTGGTCCCGCACGGTGATGGTGCCGCTGATGTTCCTGGCCGCCGCCAAGCCGCTGGCCCGCAACCCACGCAATATCCGTATCGATGAGCTGTTTTGCACGCCACCGGCGCAGGTGAAGGATTGGATCAGGGGCCCGTATAAATCCGCCTGGGGGCCGGTGTTCAAGCTGCTGGACGATGCGCTGCGCGTGGCTGAGCCGTTCTTTCCCAAAACCTCCCGCGACAGGGCTGAGCAGAAAGCGCGGGACTGGATTATCGAGCGGCTGAACGGCGAGGACGG
Organism: Rhodospirillales bacterium; assembly: GCA_028866335.1. The sequence continues at coordinate 1,428 of JAGWIL010000332.1, read as the reverse complement.
GCTGGGTGCGATTTACCCCGCCATGGCCAACGCCACGATGATGTTCGATCATCTGGGCGATAAAGAGCATTTCGACATCGCCTGGGGCTCCGTGCGCAGGCTGCTGGTGGAGAAGGAGGACGAGGCTTACTGCCAGCCCTGCCTCTCCCCCATATGGGACACGGCCTTGGCCGGGCACGCGCTGGCGGAGGCCGGTGAAGCCCAGGCGGTGGCTGAGGCGTGCGACTGGCTGATCCCGCGCCAGGAGCTTAACGTTGTGGGCGACTGGGCGGACAACACACCCGGCACCCGCCCCGGCGGCTGGGCCTTTCAATACAACAACCCGCATTACCCGGATGTGGACGACACCGCCGTGGTGGCCATGCTGCTGCACCGCGCGGGCGATGCAAAATATGCGCAAGCCATCTCCCGTGCGCGGGAATGGGTTGTCGGGATGCAATCCACTAACGGGGCCTGGGGCGCGTTCGATATCAATAACGACCGGCAATACCTCAACCACATCCCCTTCGCGGACCATGGCGCACTGCTGGACCCGCCAACGGAGGATGTTACCGCCCGCTGCATCTCCTTCCTCGCCCAGCTTGGGTACGCGGAAGATAAACCCGCGATTGAGCGCGGCATTGCCTATTTGCGCGAGACGCAAAAGCCCGATGGTTCCTGGTTTGGGCGTTGGGGCACGAATTACATCTACGGCACCTGGTCTGTGCTGTGCGCGTTAAACGCAGCCGGGGTGGCGCATGACGACCCGACGGTGACCCGCGCTACCACCTGGCTGATTTCAAAACAGCGCGAGGATGGCGGCTGGGGCGAGGATAATGAAAGCTACGGCAACGCGCCCGCTGGTGAATTCCACGGCCATGCCGCGCAAAGCCTGCCGAGCCAAAGCGCCTGGGCGGTGCTAGGGCTGATGGCGGCGGGGCTGGCGGACCATGAGTGCGTGGCGCGTGGGATTGCATATTTGCAGGCCGCGCAAGGCGAAGATGGAAGCTGGAAGGAAGCGCCCTATAACGCGGTCGGCTTCCCGCGCGTGTTTTACTTAAAATATCACGGCTACCCGCGGTTTTTCCCACTGCTGGCGCTCAGCCGTTATAAACAATTGCGCGCCAGCAATAACCGCGTGGTAAGTTTCGGGTTTTAAGCCGGGACTTTAGCTAGCACCGACAGTATGTTCGGCGCCAGTTCCTTCTGGCAAATCAGCAGATCCGGCAAATAGGGGTCGGCATTGTTATAAGCCAAAGGCGCGCCATCCGCGCGGGTGGCATGCAGGCCAGCGGCCAGGGCCACGGCGGCGGGGGCGCAATTATCCCATTCATATTGCCCGCCCGTGTGCAGATAAATATCCGCCTCGCCCCGCAGCACCGCCATGGCTTTTGCCCCTGCGGAACCCATAGGCACCAGCTCGGCACCCAGCGCCTCGGCCACGGCCAA
>JAGWIL010000331.1 GCA_028866335.1 Rhodospirillales bacterium | reverse complement strand
CGGCCAGTCACTTAAGTTGCTTCGCTCGTCCGAGTCATGGGAGCGCGCGCCGTGGAAATGGTCGATGCCCGTGATCTGGGAGGCGGCATGAGCCTCGCCCTGTACAAGCTCGCGGACGAATACGCCGCTGCCGCTGACAAGTTGGCCGACCCGGACCTGGACCCGCAGACCATCGCGGACACCCTGGAAGGCATGGCCGGCGCGGTCGAAGAGAAATCGACCAACGTGGCCCTGTTCGTCCGCAACCTCGAATCGACCGCCGAGCAGATCAAAGCGGCTGAAGTCGAGTTGGCAAAGCGCCGGAAGGCGATCGAGAACCGCGCCGCGCATGTCAGGGACTACCTGCTGCAAAACATGATCCGGTGCGGCATCAGCAAGATCGAGTCGCCGTACCTGCGCCTGTCGGTGCGCGACAACCCGGCTGCGGTCGAGGTGTTCGACGCCTCCGCTGTGCCTGCGATCTTCCTGCGCACGCCCGAGCCGCCGCCGCCCGCGATCGACAAGGCCGCGATCAAGTATGCGCTCAAAGATGGGCTCGACGTTCCCGGCTGCCGCCTGTCGGTATCGCAGCGGCTGGAGATCAAGTGAGCATGATCCTCAAGCAATCCACTTTCCGCTCCGAGAAGTGGCTGCGCGCCGTCGCCGCTCTCCCGTGCGTCATCTGTGGCCGCGAGGGCATGACCCAGGCCGCCCACCGCAACGTAGGCAAGGGCATGGGCATGAAGGTCGATGACTGCGCCGCCGCTGCGCTGTGCCAGCCCTGCCATTACGAGATCGACGCGGGCAGCAATATGCTGCGCGACGAGCGCCGGGCGACGATGGATCGGGCGATCGTGGACACGCTCATCCAGCTGGCCCGTAGCGGCGTGGTGGTGGCGTCATGATCGAGCGCACCAAACTCGTCATGCGCGACCCTCGCCAGGGATATGTGCTGCTGGCCCGACTGTGGGCGCTGGTCAAGCCGCACCTGGAGCGCCTGGAGCCGGTCCACATCGAGATCAAGGGCGCGACTCGCAGCCTCGAAGCCAACGCCAAAATGTGGGCGATGCTGACCGACATTTCCAGCCAGGTTGAGTGGTACGGCCAGCGGCTCTGCAAGGAGGATTTCAAGACGATCCTGACGGCCAGCCTGCGCAAGCAGCGCGCCGTGCCTGGCATCGAAATCGGCACGTTCGTCATCCTTGGCGACCGCACGAGCGAGATGACCAAGGCCGAGATGTCGGAACTGATCGAGCTTGCGTATGCCTTCGGTTCCGAGCGCGGCGTGGTCTGGTCGGAGGCCGATCACGACACTGGCGAAATCGGGACGGCCGCATGAGCTATCAGGACTTCATCGCCCGAAAGCTGACGACGCAGCCGCCCACGGGAATTTCCGTGCCGGACTGCCTGAACTTGTCGAGCCTGTTCCCGCACCAGGAAGCACTGACACGCTGGAGCGCCAAGCGCGGACGTTCGGCAATCTTCGCGGATACCGGACTCGGAAAGACGCGCATGGAGTTGACCTGGGCCAGCATGGTCAACGCGGCCACCGGCCATGACATGCTGATACTGGCCCCGCTGGCTGTGGCCGCGCAGACCGTCCGCGAAGGTGCGGCCATCGGCATCCCAGTCAACCTGATGCGCGAGGATGCGGACTTCCGGCCCGGCATCAACATCGCCAATTACGAACGACTGCACAAGCTGGAGCCGTCGCGTTTTGGTGGCGTGGTGTTGGATGAGTCGAGCATCATCAAACACCACACCAGCAAGACGCTGGCGCAACTGCTGGATGCCTTCCGCGCGACGCCGTTCAAGTTGTGCGCCACCGCAACGCCTGCCCCGAACGACTGGACCGAGCTTGGAACTCATGCCGAATTTCTGGGCATCTGCACGCAGTCCGAGATGCTGTCCGAATTCTTCGTTCATGACGGAGGCGACACGCAGACATGGCGGCTCAAGGGTCATGCCCGGCACCTGTTCTGGAAGTGGGTTTCATCCTGGGGCGCGATGGTCCGCAAGCCGTCCGACTTGGGATTCTCCGATGCCGGGTATGACCTGCCGCCGCTCAACATGCACGAGAACCTGTGCGAGTCGTCCGCAGAAGCCCTGCCGGGCCATCTGTTCGCGCTCGAAGCCAACACCCTATCCGAACGTCGAGACGCGCGCCGCGCCAGCCTGAGCGACCGCGTGGCGCGCGCTGCCGCGATGGTCAACGAGTCCAACCGCCCCTGGCTGGTCTGGTGCGACCTGAACGCGGAGTCAGAAGCGCTGACGCGGGCCATTCCAGGTGCTGTCGAAGTCAAGGGATCGGACGACACCGACCACAAGGAATCGGCTCTGTCCGGTTTTCAGGACGGCCTGTTTCGCGTCCTGGTCAGTAAGCCTTCGATATGCGGATTCGGCCTCAA
>JAGWIL010000330.1 GCA_028866335.1 Rhodospirillales bacterium | reverse complement strand
GAAGAGGTGGGGCTGGACCCGGCGCAGGTGGAAATTCTGGGCCGGATGGATGATTACGTGTTGACGGTAACGCAATTTCATATCTCCCCGGTGGTGGCGCTGGTGCCCGAGAAGGTGGCTTTGCTGCCTGCTGATGAGGAGGTGGAGGAGTTGTTTGTTCTGCCCTTCGCGGATTTGTTGAACGCCGAATACCCTGTGCGCCGGAAGGCGATCAGGCAGGTGGGCGTGAGGGAGTTCTGGGTGTGGCCGCATAAGGACCATGTGATCTGGGGTGCGACGGCGGAGATTTTGTACCGGCTGGCGCAGCGGTTGCGGGGGGTGATGTGATTGAAGTGCCCGGCATGGACAAGGTTTGGGCGGCGCTGCCGGAGGCGCGGGTGGTGGGCGGCGCCGTGCGCGACATGCTGGCGGGCCATGAGGTGGCGGATGTTGATTTTGCCTCGCCGTTGAAGCCAGAGGCGGTGATGGCGCGGGCGAAGGCTGCGGGGTTGAAGGCAGTGCCGACCGGGATTGAGCATGGCACGGTGACAATTATTGCCGCGGGGCGCGGGTTTGAGGTGACCACCTTGCGCCGGGACAAGGAGACGGATGGGCGGCGGGCGCGGGTGGAGTTTACCGATGACTGGCGCGAGGATGCGGCGCGGCGGGATTTCACCATGAATGCGATGAGCCTTACACAAGGCGGCGAGGTGTTCGATTATTTTGGTGGGCGCGGGGATTTGGCCGCTGGGATGGTGCGGTTTGTGGGCGCGCCGGGCGCGCGGATTGCCGAGGATTATTTAAGGGTTTTGCGGTTCTTCCGGTTTTTTGCGCGCTATGGGCGGGCAGCACCGGACGCCGAGGCGGTGGCGGCGATTGCGGCCGGGCGAGAGGGGGTGCGGCAGCTTTCCGTTGAGCGCGTGTGGAGCGAGGTGAAGAAGATTTTGGCCGCCCCTGCCCCGCTGGCGGCGATGGCGCTGATGCAAAAGACCGGGGTGCTGGAGATTGTGTTGCCGGGGGCGGATGTGACGCGGCTGGCGGCGCTGCTGGCGAAGGGCGCGCCGGTTGACCCGGTTTTACGGCTGGCGGCGCTGACCGATGAGGATTTGGCGGCGCGGTTGCGGTTAAGCGGTGCCGAGGCGGAACGGCTGGCGGGGTGGCGATTGCCGTTTGTGCTGAAGGAAGGGGATGACGATGCAATGTTGCGCCGGGCGCTGGCGGATGCGCCGCGCGAGGTGCTGATTGGCCAGAGCTGGTTGTGGGGCGGTGATGGGGTTGGCTGGACCGCGTTGCGGGAGCGGCTGGCGGGCATGGCGCGCCCAGTGTTTCCGTTGCAGGGCCGGGATTTGGTGGCGTTGGGTATTGAGCCGGGGCCGCGCATGGGGGAGATTTTGGCAGAGGCGCGGCGCTGGTGGATGGAGGGCGGCTGCGTGGCCGGGAAGGCAGAATGTTTGGCGCGGGCGCGGGGATTGACGGGGTAACTGTGGGTCGTCATAGCGCAGGCCTAACAAGAAAAAGTCACTTGACTCGAATCGACCATGAAACGGAAATCGCCTTCGTCATCTTTGGAGAAACGAAATGGCCACGTCAGATTCACCTATTCCGATTTCTTTGGTCAACACTATCGCGCAAAACTTGGAAAAGCTTGCTAGTTCCAATCAAAGTGTGGCGATTGCTACTCTAACCGCTGCAATCGTCAATGCGCGTGGAAAGCCGACCTCCATAAAGGAAGTCCTAGAAATTGCTCATGATATAAATTTTACTATGCACCCCGCACCAAATTTTGGATCATATAAGGAATGGCTAAAAACCAAAGATCAGCGCTTAGCCAAAATCTACGAGTGAATCTTGGTTCGATAAAAGCTCTTCAGCTTGATACCTGCTCGCATAAAGTGAATTGGTGAATGAGTTGCACTGCCTGTTCCGCCGTCTTGGGGCACCTCCGTTGCGATGCAGAGGGGCGGGCATTGTCCTCTATGTCGGCTGTTCCGGCTTTAGATTAGACGGCGATGCGGACGCCGAGCTCGACCACTCGGTCTGACGGGATGCGGAAGAATTCCGTGGCGGTGATGGCGTTGCGGGCCATGAACAGGAACAGCCAGCGGCGGATGAAGCGCAGCTTGGGCACAGAGGCCGGGACGACGGTTTCCCGGCCTAGGAAATAGCTGGTTTGCATGGCTTTGAACTCGATGCCCTGGGCGGTGAGGCTTTCCAGCGCGCGGGGGACGTTCGGGCTTTCCATGAAGCCGTAATAGAGCGTGACTTTGTAGATGCCGGGGGCGGCTTCTTCGACCTGCACGCGCCCGCCGGGGTCTGCCTGGGGAACATCCAGATTGCGGACGGTGACGAAGAAAACCTGATCATGCAGCACTTTGTTGTGCTTGAGGTTATGCAGGAGCGCGTTGGGCACGTAGTCGAGAT
>JAGWIL010000329.1 GCA_028866335.1 Rhodospirillales bacterium | reverse complement strand
GTGGCGAAAACCGAACTGGCCGAGGTGAACGCCACAGTCAAAAACTTAGCGGCGCAGTTTGTTTCCGCCAGTGCTGACATGAAGGCCAGTTTGGCACCTGAACTTGAAGTGGCAGCCCAGAAAGCGGCAGCTACGAAAGTTGAACTGGCAGCGCTTAATGCCGAGATGCGAGAATCTGTGCATCCAGAAGTGAGCGGCTTTTTTGGCCATCTTGGTGAAAGTGTCCGTCTCACGGGCGAGAGCTTTGAGACGCTCCACGCGCGTCTAGCTGTTTTCTCAAACGCCATCGGCTCGTTTTCCGAGCTTCTAGTTGCCGGTTTAGCGCTTGAGCAGGTGGCAGAGACCATAAATCATGTCGCTGAGAGCGGCGAGCAGATGCGGCAGGTGAGTGAAGAAACCGGTCTGACCACTGAGCAACTCTCGGGCTTAAAGGTAATGGCGACCGAGACGGGGGCCAATTTCGATGAATTCGTAAAACTTATCGATAAGCTGCCCAATACGATGCAGATGGCGGCGACGGGAACTGGAGTCGCCGCAGAGGCGTTCCGAGCGATGGGGATACACGTAACCGACTCAAGTGGCCGGCTAAGGCCCATGGGGGATGTCCTCGACGAGGTCTCGGCCAAGCTTGCAAGCTACGCTGATGGTACCAACAAAACCGCGCTGGAGACAGACATCTTTGGAGCCAAGATTGGCGCTTCGCTCATTCCCATGCTGAATCAGCTTGGTGAGATTGGCCTGCAGGGCGCGATTGAGAAATCCAACGAGCTTGGTCAGACCTGGACGGGTCAAAGCGCGGAGGCGGCCGAACAGTACGAATCGGATATGCGCCGCGCCAAGCTTGCGGTGGATGGGATTACCGACTCCATCGTTCGCGGGTTACTCCCGGCGCTTGACGCGGTAGCAAATTCGATGGCGCCGACGCTGGACACCCAGATTGCCAGCGTGCAAGCGGCTATAGCGAAAGGTGGTGTGGGCATTCATGGTGGTGCGGAGCTTCCGGCGCTCAACCAGCAGCTCGCTAACCTCGAAGCACAAAAAAAGATGCTCGATGATAGCATAGCGAAGCAAAGGGCCACTGCCGGTGGTGCCGCGCCAGCGACCGCGCAGGCGCCGTCGGTATCAAACGCCAGCCAGATGAAGGATATGACGGCTACTCTTGATGCTGAGAACGCGAAAATCGAGCAGAATGCGTCTAGTACCAAAGAGGCAAATCAAGAAAAGCTTCAGAACGCGGTACAATATTGGCGGGGCGTATTGCAGGCCGGAAATCTCAGTGGCCAGGAAGAACTGCAGGCACGCGATGCGCTGAGTAAAGCCGAAACTGCTATGCGGCAAAGCCAGCTCGGCGCCGAGACTTCCGCAGTGCGGTCGGCTGCCACAGAACAGAAGCAGATTGCTCAAGATGCTGCGGCGGCACAGAAGGAGATTGAAGCGGCTCAATATCAGGCCAAGGTACAAACATGGGATACCGAGGTTGCTGAGGGGGCGATTACCAAAGCGCAAGAGGTTCAAAACGAAATTCAGGCGGAGCAGAATATCTATGAGGCGCAGCTGGCCGCGATGCAGAAGCAGGCGGCTCTGGATCAGCAGGGAACTGCAGCAAAAGCGAAAGCGCTCGATGACATCAAGGTTTATGAGGCGCAGCATGTGGCTGAGATGGCGCGGTTGGACGCGCAGCTGACGGACCAGCAGGTGCAGGAAGCCAACAAAGTGGCGGCGGCGCAAAAGCAGGCGGCGGACAAAACCAAGCAGGCTTGGCAGCAGGCGTTTCAGCCGATTACGCAGGCGTTCGACACGTCGATAAACGGCATTCTTCAGGGCACGCAGACCTTGCAGAATGCTGAAGCCAAAGCGGCGCAAAGCATCACGCTGGCGTTTATCGACGCCGAGGCGAAAAAGCTGATGGTTGCGGTGGCGAGTGAGGCGCAGATTTTGGCGCATGGCGTGGCGACGCAGATGGGGCTTACGGCGGCGACAGAGGCTGGTGAAACTGCTCGGCTTTCTGCCAAGGTTGCGGGTGACGCACAGGGGCGTGCGGTGTCTCTCGCGTCTGGTGTGGCGCAGATCAACAATGATGCGATGAAGGCGGCTGCTGGCGCGTTCTCGGCTGTAGCGGGCATACCGTATATCGGGCCTGTGTTGGCGCCCGCGGCCGCTGCGGCGGCTTATACCGCGGTGATGGGATTTGAGGTGCTTTCAGCCGAGGGTGGCACGGTTATCCCCGCTGGCGTGAACCCGCTGACGCAGCTGCATGAAAAAGAGATGGTGTTGCCAGCGCACATCGCGCAACCGCTGCTGGGCATGGTTTCTGGCGGCGGCATGGATGCGGGAGGTGGTGGCGATACGTACAATCTTCATTTCAACAATAGCGTGGCGCATTCCGGCGGCTCCTCTGGGGTTTC
>JAGWIL010000031.1 GCA_028866335.1 Rhodospirillales bacterium | reverse complement strand
GATAAGCGCCGACGTTTAGGGCAGGACGCGGCGGAGCCACACCGCATTAAATATCGCCCGCTGACGCGGTAATACTCAGGCATGAGCGTTTCATCCGCCTGGGTGCTGGAGACGGCGCGCCTGCGGATGACGCCCGTGGGCTACCGGGACTTGCCGGACCTTATCCGGTTGAAGGCTGACCCACGCGCCTATGCGCTGATGCTGGGGGGCGTGCGCTCAGCCGTGGAAGTGGCGGAAGAGCTGGCGCAGGACATTCGCGGCTGGGGCGAACATGGCCACGGCATGTGGGCGGTACGCGCCAGGCGGGGCAAGTTTCTTGGCATGGCGGCGCTGATGCACCGGCCAGACGGGCGCGGCGTGGCGTTGCGATTCGCCTTTTACCCCGAGGCGCGGGGCGTGGGGTTGGCGCGGGAAGCGGCCTCCGCAGCATTGATTTATGCACATGATGTAATGCGGATAAACCACCTGATTGCGGTGGCGCGGGAGGACAATTTCGCGTCCCGCCAAGTGCTTAGCTCCATCGGCATGTCACGGATAAGTGAATTCCAAAGGGATGGGAATTTACTCTTTGTTTATCAATCTATTAGGCCAGAACCCCTCATATGAATTCGGCGTAATTACCGATTTTGCGTCTTGCCAAAAAGGCTAAGTTTGCGCCTTAAGCATGGATTGTGACTAGGCAAGAGCACAAAAATATTCTGACCTTTCTGGATACTGTGCTCAAAGGGGCGCACAGGCCGCTTGACATTGAAGCGGACGCCATCATCCGGGCCTATTTAAAGCGCAACCCGGATGCCGCCTACCGCCTGACAATGATGGCGATGGAGCTGGCGGGACCCCGAGACCTTGAGGCGCACGCCACACAAAAGCGCCGTGGCTGGCTGCCCATGCTGATGCGAAGCAGGCAAGCCTGAACCTGGGTTGCCCCTTGGCCTGCCCGCGCATAAACCCGGCCGTATGACAGAATTTGCCAACCGGATTGGGCGCACCGAACTTGCCGCCACCTTCGCCATGGCCGCCCGCGCCCGCGCTTTGCAGGCTGAGGGCAAGGATGTGATCTCGCTTTCGCTCGGCGAGCCGGATTTTCCAACGCCAGATCATGTTATCGCGGCGGCAAATGCAGCGGCGCTGCGCGGCGACACCAAATATCCGCCATTGGCCGGCAGCGAGGCGCTGCGAAACGCCGTGGCGGAAAAATTCACCCGCGAGCATGGCATTACCGCCCGCCCGCAGGATGTGCTGGTGACCAATGGCGGCAAGCAGGGCATTTTCAATATCGTGATGTCGCTGATCAGCACGGGGGATGAGGTGATTATTCCCGCACCCGCCTGGGCCGGTTATGAGCAGACGGTGAAATTCGCGGGCGGTGAACCGGTATTCGTGCCCTGCCCGCAGGAAAACGGCTTTGTTTTGCAGCCGGAAGCCCTGGCCAGCGCCATTACCGGCCGCACCAAGCTGCTGATTTTGAACTACCCCAGCAATCCTTCAGGTGCCGTGCTTTCCCGCGCGGCTTTGGCGGCACTGGCGGAGGTGCTGCGGCATTACCCGCATGTATGGGTGCTGAGCGACGATATTTACGAGCATCTATTGTTCGGCGGGGCGAAACACGAAACCTTGCTGGGCGTGGCACCGGATTTGGCAAACCGGGTGGTAACACTCTCCGGCGTTTCCAAAACTTATGCGATGACGGGCTGGCGCATCGGCTGGTGTATCGGCCCGGCGGAAATGATAAAGGCGGCAACAGTGGTGCAGGCCACGGCCACCTCCGGCGTTTCCACCATCGGCCAGGCGGCAGCGCTGGCGGCATTGCTGGGGCCGCAGGAGTTTCTGGCCGAGCGCGCGGCGGCTTATGAGCAACGGCGCGATACGGTTGTGGCGGCGCTGAACCAGATGCCCGGCGTTTCCTGCCACAGGCCGGATGGCGCTTTTTATGTTTACCCCAGCATCGCCGGGTGCCTCGGCAAAACCACGCCAGGCGGGCGGGTGCTTGGCTCAGACAGCGATTTTGCCCTGGCATTGCTGGAAGAAGCGCTGGTTGGCGTGGTGCAGGGGGCAGCCTTCGCCATGAGCCCGCATATCCGCATTTCAACCGCCACTGCCCTGCCCCGGTTAACCGAAGCCTGCCAACGAATTTCAAGCTTCTGTAACAGCTTGACGTGAAGACGCCGTTGCGCCGAAACATACCAGCCAGCATGGTGTATGCACGTAATTGTTAACCAGGGAGACGAATATGAGTGTCACGGAGATTCTTTACACGGCCCACGGCTCTGCCATGGGCGGACGCGCTGGCCGGGGTGCCAGTGACGATAAGAAAGTAGATGTAACGCTGAGCGTGCCTTCAGGGCTGGGCGGCGATAACGGGCCAGGCACCAACCCGGAGCAGCTTTTTGCGGTTGGTTATTCCGCTTGCTTTCTGGGTGCGTTAAAAATGGTGGCTGGCAAGGAAAAGCTGCGCCTGCCGGAAGACGCCACGGTTGCAGCCGCAGTTGGTATCGGCCCGCGTGAGGATGGCGGCGGATTTGGCATTACCGTGGGGCTAACCATTACCGCTGATGGCATCGAAAAGGCCAAGTTGGAGGAACTGGTGCAGAAGGCGCATATCGTCTGCCCGTATTCCAATGCGATTCACAAAACCGTGGATGTTAAGCTGAGCGTCGCGTAATTTGCAGGCAGCGCCGTGGAGAACCCTTCACGGCGCCGCCATTTGGCGCTTCATGATTTTAACGCGATAAAATTTGAGGAGAATGGTGGAGCTAAGCGGAATCGAACCGCTGACCTTCTGCATGCCATGCAGACGCTCTACCAATTGAGCTATAGCCCCATACCGTTCGGTGGAGCGCGGTATAATCCGGGTTCCGTTCCCCATGCAAGGGGGCAGGCAAGAAAATCCACCCTCCCTGCCCGCTGGCTTTCCCCCGGCGGTAAAACCGGCTAACCCCCGGCAATGGTAAAACTTCGCTTCGCCCCCAGCCCCACGGGCTATTTGCATGTTGGCAACGCCCGCGCTGCCCTGGTGAATTTTCTATTCGCCCGGCATGAAGGCGGGCAATTATTGCTGCGGCTGGACGACACCGACACAGAGCGCGGCCGCCCGGAATATGAGCAGGGCATTTACGATGATCTAAGCTGGCTGGGGATTGAATGGGACGAGCAGGCCCGGCAGTCTGACCGGTTTGCGCGCTATGCGGAGGTTGCCGAGCAGCTAAAGCGCGCTGGGCGGCTTTACCCCTGCTTTGAGAACGAGGATGAGCTGGCCGCCAAGCGCGCCGCACTGGTAAAGCGCAAGCTGCCCCCGGTTTACGACCGCCATGCTTTGACCATGACACCGGAACAGCGCGCCACCGCCGAGGCCAATGGCAAAAAACCTTATTGGCGCTTTAAACTTTCAGACGAGGCGGTAAGCTGGATCGACCTGGTTCTCGGTTCTCGCAATATAAAGCTCACCACCGTGTCAGACCCTGTGCTGATCCGCGCGGATGGCTCGCCGCTTTATACCTTTACCTCGGTGGTGGATGACGCGGATATGGGCATCACCCATATTATCCGGGGCGAGGATCATGTTTCCAACACCGCCGTGCAGATTGATCTGTTCAGGGCCGTTAGCCGGAACCCTGTTCCGCGCTTCGCGCATCTGCCGCTGATCTCCGGCGGGGATGGGGAGAAACTCTCCAAGCGCATCGGCTCCATCTCACTGAAATCACTCCGCAAGGATGGCATCGAGCCCGCTGCCATCACCGCTTACCTGGCAAGGCTTGGCACCAGCAAGGATGCTGCCCCCCTGCCGATGGCGGAGCTGATCGGGCAGTTTTCGTTGAATGATTTCTCCCGCTCGCCGCCGCGTTTTGATGCCGCGCAATTGCTGGGGCTGAACCGCAAGCTGCTGCACCATATGCCGTTTGAGGCGGTGCAGGAGCGGCTGCCCGAAGGTGCCACCCCGGCTTTTTGGGAGACGGTGCGCGGCAATTTGGACATGCTGACCGAAGCCCGGCGCTGGTGGGCGGTGGCGCAGGGCGAGATTATCACGCCGGAGCTTCTGCCCGAGGCGCTGCCGGTGGTGGTGGCCGCACAGGAAACAATGCCCGCCGAGATGACGCCCGAGAGCTGGAAAGCCTGGGCTGCCGCCATTTCTGGCGCCACCGGGGCCAAGGGCAAGGCGCTGTATCAGCCGCTGCGCCTGGCGCTTACCGGCGAGGAGCATGGGCCGGAGATGGCCCCCCTGCTGGCGTTGATGGGCCATGAGCGCGCGGCGAAACGCCTTGCCGCCTGCGTTGCCGCCAGCGCCCACCCCGGCTAAAGACAAACCCGGCAAAGAGGAAAAGAGCCGCGTGGTCGATATTTTTGACGAAGTTTCGGAGGATCTGCGCCATGAGCAGGCGTGGAAGCTTGCCAAGCGTTATGGCGGGCTGCTGCTGCTGGCCGCCTTGCTGGTGCTGGCCGGTGTTGGCGGGCAGCAATTCTGGCAGGCCCGTGAAGCCAGCCTGGCCAACCAGGCCGCCACGCAATATCTTGCGCTTGCCCAGGCCGTGGACCAGCCGCAAGGCCAGCTTACAGCGAGCGCTGCGGATTCCGCCGCGCAGAAGCTGGTGGATTTTTCCAAATCCGCGCCTGAAATTTATAAAACCATGGCGCGCTTACGGGCCGCCGGCCTTTACGCCAATGCGGGGGAGTTGCCCAAGGCCGCTTTGCTGTGGAGCCGCGTGGGGGCTGATGAAGCCGCGCCGAATTTGATGCGCGACGCAGCCAGCCTGCTGTTCGCCCAGCATGAAATTGGCATTGATAATAACGCGGATATTCTCGCCCGGTTGCAACCGATTGTGCAGGAGAAAAACCCGTTTCATGGCCTGGCGCGAGAGATGCAGGCGCTGGTTTACATGAACGAGGGCAACACAGCGATGGCCAAATCTCTGTTTGCCCAGGTGCAGGAAGACCCCAATACGCCCCAAGGCGCGCAAAACCGCGCCCAGGCCATGCTCGCCAAGCTGAACGGATGACACAGCCCATGATTCGCCGCCGCACCGCGACTGTCGGCCTCTTCGGCCTGCTTGCCTCTTGCTCTTCTTATTCCAAAAAACCACCCATTATCGGCACCCAAATTCCGGTGCTGCCGGACCAGACCGGGATGGATGTGGCGCCCAACGCGCCCGCCGTTACCCTGCCCGCCCCCACGGCGCTGAACGCCTGGGTGCAACCTCTGGCCAATGCCGCCCACGCGCCCGGTAATGCCGCCGGGCCGCTGAGCTTTACGCCACGCTGGCACGCGGATATCGGCGCGGAAGGTGGGTATCGGCAGCCGCTGGTTGCAAGCCCGCTGGTGGCCGGTGGGCAGGTGTTCACCATGGATGCCGCCGCGCATATCCGCGCGCTCTCGCTATCTGATGGGTCTGAGCTTTGGCGCACCGAAACCCGGCCCAAGCATAACTCCACCCAGAATATCGGCGGCGGCATCGCTTACGATTCCGGCAAAATCTACGCCAGCACCGGGTATGGCGAGGCTCTGGCGCTGGATGCTGGCAGCGGCAAGATATTATGGCGGCAAAAGCTCGATTTTCCGGCGCGCTCCGCCCCGCTGGTGGCGGGCGGGCTGGTGGCGGTTATCACCCAGAACGATTTGCTGCTGACCTTCGACGAGCACTCCGGCACACCGGGCTGGCGCTTCTTGGGTGCTGTGGGCACCCCGCCGATGACCGCCGCCAGCGTAACTGGCGCGCCGGCCTTTGCGGATGGTATCATCGCCGCCGGGTTCTCCACCGGGCTGCTCGCCGCCGTAGATGCCAATTCCGGCACACCTGTTTGGGAGCAAAGCCTTGCCGCTGGGTTCGGCCAGGCCAGCTCGCTGGACCTTTCTGACGTTGTGGCGCCTCCGGTTATCGCGGGCGGGGTGGTTTATGCCATCAATCTCGGCGGCAGCTTTGTGGCGGTGGATCTGCATTCCGGTGCCCAGGTATGGTCGCACCAGGCCATCAGCAGCCAGCCACCCGCGGCCTCCGGCGGGTTTTTGTTCCTGCTCGATGCCAGCGCCAAACTCTCCGCTGTGCATGCCGATGACGGGCTGGTGAGCTGGGCGACCGCCCTGCCCGCCTTCAAAAACATGAAAAAGCACACCAACCCTATCATCTGGTCTGGCCCGACGCTTGTGAACAACATGCTCATCTGCGTGAACGACCATGGCGAGGCGGCGCTGGTGGATGCCACGACCGGCAAGCTGACACAGATTATGAAGCTGGGCGCACCGGCCGACATGCCGCCGATTGCCGTTGGCGGTGTGCTGCTGCAACTCACGCGTGATGCACGCCTGACGGCCTATGGCTGAGCTTCCGCGAGTCGTTATCGCTGGCCGACCGAATGTCGGTAAGTCCACGCTGTTTAACCGCCTTGTGGGTAGCCGCCTGGCGCTGGTGGCCGACACACCCGGCGTAACACGCGACCGCAAGGAAGCGATGTGCGAGCTGGGCGGGCGCAAGGTGCTGGTGGTGGATACGGCAGGGCTTGAGGAAGCCCCACCGGATACGCTGCCCGGGCGGATGCGCGCCTCCACCTCCACCGCCGTGGACCAGGCGGATCTGGTGCTGTTCATTTTTGATGCCAAGGCCGGGCTGATCCCCGAGGACCGGCATTTCGGCACCTGGCTGCGCCGGAAAAACCGACCCGTCCTGGTGATCGCCAACAAAGCCGAGGGGCGCGGCGGCATCGCCAACGCCATGGAGGCTTACGAGCTGGGCTTCGGCGAGCCGGTGGCGGTTTCCGCCGAGCATAATGAGGGCATTTACGACCTCATGAACGAAATTGCCGAGCGCCTGCCGGAAGCCACGCCCGAGGATGAGGAGGACGAGAACAAGCCCCTGCACCTCGCCATTGTTGGCCGCCCGAATGCGGGAAAATCCACGCTTTTGAATTATTTTCTGGGCGAGCAGCGCATGATTACCGGGCCGGAACCAGGCCTGACGCGCGATGCCGTTTCCGCTGATTTTGAAGGCCCGGACGGCAAGCTTTATCGCGTGGTGGACACGGCTGGCTTACGCAAACGCGCCAAGGTGGATGAGGGTTTGGAACGCATGTCCACATCTTCTTCCATTGAAGCCTTGAAGCGCGCCGAGATGGCGGTGCTGGCGGTGGATGCTCTGCGCGGCGTGGAAGAGCAGGATTTGCAGATTGCCCGGCTGATTGAACGCGAAGGCCGCGCCTGCGTGATCGCGCTGACAAAATGGGACGCGGTGGAAGACCGGCCAGAGGCGAAGAAAGCGGCGCTGGACCGTATTTCCATCTCGCTCAGCCAGATGAAGGGCATAACGGTGGTGCCGCTTTCAGCCGAGTCCGGCGAAGGGGTGAAGAAACTTTTCCCCGCCATCCGCGATGCCTACGAGAAATGGAATTTGCGCATTCCCACCAGCCAGCTCAACCGCTGGTTTGAGGCAGCGCTTGAACGCTTCCCGCCGCCGCTGGTGGAAGGCCGGCGCCTGAAGCTGCGCTATATCACGCAGATTAAAGCCCGCCCGCCGACTTTCGCTTTGTTCGGCACACGCGCGGAACAGGTGCCGGAGACGTATCAGCGTTACCTCGTGAATAATCTGCGCGAGGCGTTTGAGATGCCCGGCGTGCCAATCCGGATTTATCTGCGCGGCACGGAGAATCCGTTCAAGGACCGGGATTAGAGCCGGCTGATATTAGATCGAATCGCATCAGCGATCCGCTCTAATGTCTAAATCCGCCTCTAAATTAATAAGTAGAGCGCGACCAATCCCAGCCCGTCGGGAGTCGCCTTAAGCCAATACCGTTGGCTGCCCCGCGGCTTTGAGGATTAGGCCTGATATTTCGTCTGGGTGCGAAATCATCGAGACATGGCTGGAGTTAAGCTCAATAGTCTCCGCACCCATGCGTTTGGCCATAAATCGTTCCAAATCGGGGTTAATTGTCCTGTCCTGTCGGGAGACCGCATAAAAGCTCGGTTTAAGCCGCCAAGCCGCATGGGTGGTTCGCCCACTCAGTAACGCCTTGTGGAACGGCTCCTGCACTGCATAAAGCACGCGTGCCTTGGCGGTCGGTACGTCCTGCGCGAAGTCATGCAGAAACGCTTCTTCCGTCAGCCGCCCTTCATCGCCATCAAATACTATGCCGGCGGAAGCTGGCGGCGTGGGGAATTTTTTGGCCAGCGCGGGGTAGTCCTCATTGGCATCCGGCGCACGCGCGGCGACATACACTAAGGATGACACGTTCGGATGCACACCCGCCTCAGTTACAATCATGCCGGAAAAGGAGTGCCCGACCAGCACGGTGGGGCCATCCTGCCGGTCCAGCACGCGCTGCGCCGCTGCGACTGCATCCGGCAAGGTGGTTAACGGATTTTGCACGGACGTTACGTTCAGCCCTGCCTGTTGCAGCCTATAGATCACCTCGCTCCAGCAGGAGCCATCGGCGAATAGCCCATGCACAAGCACAACGTTGCGTGCCTTCACAGGATTGGTGGTTGCAGCAGACGCAACGGCAGGCAAGGCAACACTTGCCGCACCAGCAGCGAGGGTCACAGAAAAATCACGCCGGTTCATCACTGCGATTCTCCTTAATAAATGAATGAGGCAGTTTCTCGCCAAACCTGGCGTTAACTACTCTCTATGCTCTATTTGCCTTATAGGCGGATTTCGCACCACAGATCACGCCAAATTTTTGTATTGCCGCGCAATGCAAAAGCTAGAGCCGGAGACGTATCAGCGGTGCCGCGTGAATAATCTGCGTGAAACATTCGAGATGCCGGGCGCGCCCATCCGCATCTATCTTCGCGGTACGGATAATTCGTTCAAGGACCGGGATTGAGAGGTTCTTTGTAGGAGCCTTTGAGAGTTGAAGGTTACCCTGCCTTCAACATCTCTAGCTCCAGCCAGCGTTCTTCGGCTTTCACCAGCTTGGTGTGGTGCTCTGCCAGGCTGGCGGATGCGCTGGCGAATTTTTTCGGGTCTTTGGTATAGAGACCAGGTGCTGCGAGTGTTTCGTTCAGTTTGACGATCTGGCCTTGCAGTTTCACAATCTCGTCGTTGAGCGTTTTCAGCTCATGCTGCTCCTTGAAGGAGATTTTTGGCCTCAAGGCGGCGGCAGGCGGCGGCGCGCTTGGTTTCGCGGCGGCTTTCTTTTCAGCTTTTTCCAGTTTCGTGGCGGTAACACCTTCCCCGCGCTGGGCCAGCATGTCTGAGTAGCCGCCGGCATATTCCACCCAGCGCCCCTGGCCCTCGGACATCAGCACGGAGGTACAGACACGATCCAGAAAGTCACGATCATGCGAGACGGCGATCACCGTGCCCGGATATTCGCCAAGCATTTCCTGCATCAAATCCAATGTTTCGAGGTCGAGGTCATTGGTCGGCTCGTCCAGAACCAGCAGGTTGGAGGGTTTGGTGAGGGCGAGCGCCAGCAACAGCCGCCCGCGCTCCCCACCCGAAAGTGTGCCCACAGGTGTGCGCGCCTGTTCCGGCTTGAACAGGAAGTCTTTCATATAGCCGATGACATGCCGCGCCTGGCCGCCCACCACCACCTGGTCGCTATTGCCGCCGGTGAGGGTGTCCGCCAGGGAGGTGTTGGGGTTTAAATCCGCGCGCTGCTGGTCGAGTGTAACAACCTCCAACGCGGTGCCCAGCTTTACCGCCCCCGCATCCGGCGCAAGCTGGCCGAGAATGAGCTTCAGCAACGTGGATTTGCCCGCACCGTTGGGGCCAACAATGCCCAAACGGTCTCCACGCAGCACCCGGAAGGTGAGGTTATCGACGATGGGCTTGTCGAAACTTTTGGAGATGCCATCAGCATCCACCACAATTTTGCCGGAAGTGGCGGCATCCAGGCTCGCCATTTTCGTTAGCCCAAGCTTATGGGTGAAGTTGCGGCGCTCCGCGCGGAGGCTGTGCAACCCCGCCAGCCGCTTGACGTTGCGCTTGCGCCGGGCGGTGACGCCGTAGCGCAGCCAGTCTTCCTCACGGGCGATTTTGCGGCCGAGTTTGTGAAACTCCTGCTCCTCCTGCTCCAGCACCTCGTCCCGCCAGGATTCGAAATGGGCGAAGCTTTTATCCAGCCGCTTGGTCTGCCCACGGTCCAGCCAGACCATGGCGCGGGAGAGGTTTTCTAAAAACCGCCTGTCATGCGAGATGAGCACGATGCCGGAGGAGAGGGATTTCAGCTCGCTTTCCAGCCATTCAATGGCGGGCAGGTCCAGATGGTTGGTTGGCTCGTCCAGCAGCAGCAAATCCGGCTCTGGTGCCAGCGTGCGGGCCAGGGCGGCGCGGCGGGCTTCGCCACCTGAAAGATGCGCGGGTTTTTCATCGCCGGAGAGACCCAGCTCGCCCAGCAGATAGCGCACGCGGTATTCATCGTCATTTGGCCCCAGCCCGGCCAGCACATATTCCATCACATTGGCGAAAGCCGAGAGGTCCGGCTCCTGCGGCAGATAGCGCATGGTGGAACCAGGCTGGAAGAACCGCGTGCCCGCATCATGCGCCACCTCGCCCGAGGCGATTTTAAGCAGCGTGGATTTGCCAGAGCCATTGCGGCCGACAAGGCATATGCGCTCGCCGGTGCCAACCGAAAGCGTGGCTTTTTCCAGCAGCGGCGCGGAGCCGAGGGTAACGGAGATGTCGGTGAGTAGCAGAAGGGGGGGCGCCATGCGGGCTGTTTGGCCCAAGGGGCCGCGCGGTTCAAGCCATAAGTGTTATTGGGAAAGCGGCTGGGCCGGGCCAGAGGTGGTATAATTGGAGGATGGCGGCAGCGGCGGCAAGGGTGCTGGCTGCGGCGGCACTGCGGGGGCGAAAGCTTTGGAAGGCAGCGCCGGGTTGGGCTCCTGGGCCTGGGCGGCGGGCAAAGGCGGGGTTTGCGCATCAGGCTGCGGCAGCGCGGAAGCCGGTTCTGGCTTCTGGTTGAGTGAAGCAGCCTTGGGTGCCTCAAAGCGGCGCCAGTCTAACTCCCGCTGGTAATGGCGGCCTGCCTCAAAGCCTCGATGGTAGGCATCGTGAATTGCCGTTTTCAGGTCGTTGGCCGTGATGCCAGAAGCTGGCGGCGGCGGAGACGATGGCACTTGCCACGCGGCGCAACCAGACAGCAAAGCACCGAGGCCGAGCAGCGCAACAATGCGGCGGGAATAAATACCAGGACGTCTCATTACCATCTGCATAGCCCAGCTTCATGCTTGCGTCACGATAGGATGCATAACCCAGGTTGTAACAGCCTGTATTTTTTGAATCTCAGAAATTATGCAACTTGCGCACGAGATAAATCGGGCGCTGCTTTGTTTCCACGTAAATACGGCCGATATATTCCCCCAATACGCCGATGCTGATGAGCTGGACGCTGCCAAAAAACGTCACCGCGACGAAGATTGAGGCATAGCCTGGCACTTCATTACCAAAAAACAGCGTTTTGAGCATGATGAACACGGCGTAGAGCAGCGCCACGACCGCCCCGAGCGCACCAAAATAGGTCCAGATTTTTAACGGCGCGGTGGAAAAGCTGGTGAAGCCTTCCAGGGCGAAATTCCATAGTTTGAAACCGGAGAATTTACTTTCACCCGCCGCCCTGGGGGTGCGGGAATAGTCGATAATCGCGGTTTTGAAGCCCAGCCAGGCAAATAGCCCCTTCATGAACCGCTGCCGCTCCGGCAGGCGTTTCAGCGCCTCCACCACCGCCCGGTCCATCAACCGGAAATCGCCCACGTTTTCAGGCAGTTCGATGTTCGAGATATAGCGGTTCAATTTGTAGAACAGCGAGGCCGTGCCACGTTTCATTGCCGTGTCGGTTGAGCGGTCAGTGCGCCGGCCAAGCACCACCTCCGCCCCGCTTTGCCAGGCCGTGACCATCACGGGGATCATTTCCGGAGGGTCTTGCAAATCCGCGTCAAACGGGATGACCGCATCGCCCCGCGCTGCTTCCAGCCCCGCGGTAAGGGCGGCTTCCTTGCCGAAATTGCGGGAAAGTTCCACCACACGTATGCGCGGTTCCGCCGCTGCCAGTTCCAGCAAATGCTGCAACGTTGCATCCCGGCTGCCATCATCAACGCAGATGATTTCCCATTGCAGGTCGGGGATAGCCTCCAGCACCGGCAAAACCGATGCGGCGAAAATGCCGATCGCGTCTTCCTCGTTATAAAACGGCACGATGAGGGAGAGGAGCTGCGGCATGAGGTTCCAGCCTGGAGAAAGATCATCTGTTTCAAGCATAGTCGCGCTGATATATCCACCACCCTGCAATGAACGGCGGAGCTTGCCTGAAGGCGGCGTTTTCTTCTAACCAATGGCTCCAAAGGAAAGCGGCATGATTTTTCACTGGCTGTTTATCATTATCACGCTTGTGCTTTGCGCCGTGGCCGCCTTGCCCACCCGTTTTTGGGTGCGCACCGGCGAATGGGGGAAAACCCGGCTGTTGC
>JAGWIL010000328.1 GCA_028866335.1 Rhodospirillales bacterium | reverse complement strand
GCCATCGCCACCCAGGCGGCGGGCACGTGCACATACATAATCCGCGCGGCATCGCCCTGCTGCCAATCCGCAGGGGCGAACCAATAGCCCCACACGATGCCGGTTACCGTCAACACAATCGAAAACGCCGTCAGCCAGGGCAGGGTAGGGCGCGCAACACGCTGAAAGCGCCCAGGATTGGCGAGGTAATGAAACCAGCCGCCGCTTCGCGCTGATGGGGCCGGGTTGAGAGCAGTTTGCTTCATGGGCCAAGTTCTTATGCCACCGCCGAGCAAATTTGAAGCGTTGTGAAAATTGGTTACATTGTTCCCTATGAATTATTGGCTGGTAAAGTCCGAACCGGACGCGTTTTCCTGGAATGACCAAGTAAAAAACGGCGTTGAGCCCTGGACCGGCGTGCGCAATCATCTTGCCAAACGGCATCTGAAGGAGATGAAACGAGGCGACCGCGCGTTCTTTTACCACTCCAACATCGGCAAGGAGATTGTGGGCATCGTCGAGGTGGTGCGCGAAGCCTACCCAGACCCCACGGCTGAAAGCGGCGATTGGGTCTGTGTGGACATGAAGGCGGTAAAGCCCGTTAAATCTCCGGTCACCCTTGCCGCGATAAAGGCCGACCCCAGATTTACCGAGCTTGCATTGCTTAAATATTCACGTCTTTCGGTCGGGCCTGTTAGTTCCGAGCATTGGGCGATGATCTGCGAATTAGGAGATGTGAAATGACCGAAACCGCGATTCTGGCTGGAGGCTGCTTCTGGTGCCTGGAAGCCGCTTATGATGAATTGGAAGGCGTGGCGGAGGTAAAATCCGGCTATGCGGGCGGGCAGGTGGAAAACCCCAGCTATAAACAGGTATGCTCCGGCACCACGGGCCATGCCGAGGTGGTGAAAATCGATTACGACCCCGCCGTAATCTCCTACGCGGATCTGCTGCGGGTGTTCTTCACCATCCACGACCCCACGACACTGAATCGTCAGGGCAATGATATCGGCACACAATACCGCTCGGCGATTTATTACGAAACGCCGGAGCAAAAGGCGGCAGCGGAAGCGGCTATTGCGGAGTTCACGCCTGTCTGGGGCAAAATCGTCACAGAGGTCGCGCCGCTAGGGGTTTTCTGGCCAGCGGAGGCCGAGTATGAGGATTACTTCGTGCGCAACCCATGGTCTGGCTATTGTCAGGCCATCATCGCGCCAAAAATCAGTAAATTACGTAAGGGATTTCGGGACCGGCTGAAAAAATCCGCCTGAAAAAGCCTATTACAGCAGCAAGGTTTCCACGCTGTTGCTCCCGGTCTCCTTGGCTTGGCGCAGCGCCTTATCTGCTCCGGCGATAAGCGCCACCGGCGAGGGAAACCTGGTTCTGGCACATGCAACGCCTATGCTTACCGTTACTTGCATCGGCAATCCAGGAATCGCCTGGCGTTCCACAGCATCGCGCACCCGCTCGGCAACTAGTTTGGAATCCAGTATGCCCGCGCGCAGCATCACCATAAACGTGCCGCTGCCATAGCGGCCACATGTGTCACTTTCACGCACTGAGCGGCGGATCCACGACGACACCTCATGCAGGACGATATCGCCCATCGTCCTGCCGAAATTCTCATTCACCATGCCAAGATTATCGATCTCGATCAGCAGCAGGCTCAGCGGCGTGCCCATGCTGGCGGCGGCGCATTCAAGATGCGCCAACTCCATTACGGCACCTCGGTTCCAGGTTCTGGTCAGTTCGTCGATTGAGCCGCGCCGCGCTTGTGCATCATGGTTACGAATTAAAGTATCCTGGAAAGAGCCATGGCCCCGGCGGGCAAGCTCCCGCTCCACAATCACCGCCAGGTCCTGTAATGTCTCCAGTTCATGATGGCCTAGTTGCCGAGGTAGCGTATCCATCACACAAAGCGCACCAACTTCAGAGCCCGCACCGGTATGCAGCGGTTGGCCCGCGTAAAACCGAATGCCGGGCTTGCCTGTTACCAACGGATTATTGGCAAAACGTTCATCCTCGGTCGCGTCGGTCACAACCAGCGCCTGATGCTCTCGTATCGCCTGGCTGCAAAAAGAATATTGGCGCGGCAATGTGCTGCCGGCCCATCCGAAACTTGATTTTGTCCATTGGGATTCTTCGGAAACAAGGTTTATCATCGCTATGGGCGATTGCAGCACCCTGGCAGCAAGCCTGGTTATCCGGTCGAACCGCTCTTCGGCGGGGGTATAAAGCAGGTCGAGTGCGCGCAGATCCTTTAGGCGCTGAACCTCTCCCAGCCCAAAGACGCCATCAAACGACATATCCATTGATTTGCTTACCGACTCAAACACAACTGGAAGATGTATTTTAACCGAAGGCAACGCCAGCCGCGATAAATTAATTATTTGTTAGTAATTACGCAAACTGATGGCGGAACCAAGTCAGCACCGCCA
>JAGWIL010000327.1 GCA_028866335.1 Rhodospirillales bacterium | reverse complement strand
CTCCGCGCTGCTTACCTTGCCGTTGCCCGGCATCGCGCTGGAGGAAGTTCAGGCGCTCTACCGTGCGCTGCTGGCCTCAGGTGCCGCCATCAGTGAGTTCAACTGCGTCCGGCGGCATCTTTCCCAAACCCAGGGCGGCCGCCTGGCCGTCGCCGCGCACCCCGCGAAGGTGGTTGGGCTTTTGATGTCCGATGTGCCGGGGGATGACCCGGCGGCCATCGCCTCCGGCCCCGTGGTCGCCGATGCCTCGACCAGCGCCGAAGCGGCGGCGATTCTCGCGCATTACCGTATCGATGTGCCGCCCTCGATCGCGGCTGTGCTGGCCTCCCCCGAGAGCGAGAGCATCAAGCCGGGCGATGCGCGGCTTGCCGGGGCAGAGACGCATATGACAGTCACCCCCCAGGCTTCTCTGGATGCTGCGGCGCAAATGATCACCGCGCAGGGCATACCGGCCTATATTCTCAGCGACAGGCTTGAAGGCGAGGCCAAGGATGCCGGCGCTGTGCTGGCGGCCATCGCGCGGCAGGTCGGAGAGCGTGGCCAGCCTTTCGCCGCCCCTTGCGTGCTGCTTTCGGGCGGTGAAACAACGGTGACGCTTCATGTGCACCAAGAGGCGGGCAGAGGTGGGCGCAATGTCGAATTCCTGCTGGCGTTTGGCGTCGCCGCGCAGGACCAACCCAACATCTATGCCCTGGCCGCGGATACAGATGGCATTGACGGGATTGAGGAGATTGCCGGCGCCATCTGGACCCCCGGCACCAGTGCCCGCGCCGAGAAGCAGGGGATGGACCCCCGCTCTTTCCTCGCCCGCCACGATGCGCACAGCTTTTTCGAAGCCCTCGGCCAGTCCATCATCACCGGGCCGACGCATACGAACGTCAACGATTTCCGCGCGATTTATATTGCTCCCTCGGCCTGAGGTTTCGCCTCAGGTCTCCTCGGCTGGCGCGTCCTCGGGTTTCACCCGGCGGGCGCGGAGCTTGCGGATGCGCCGTGCATCCGCATCCAACACCAGAAATTCCACGCCGGATGGGTGAGAGATAAGCTCTCCGCGTGCGGGCACGCGCTCGGCCAGGTTAAACACCAGCCCGCCAACCGTTTCGATATCCGCTTCGCGCTCATCGGCTGACAGGATAGGGCCAAGTTTTTCCTCAAACGCTTCCACGGGCAGCCGGGCGTTAATGTCGTAGGCGCCGTCCGCCCGTTCGGTGAGCATCGGGCCTTCGATCTCGTCATGCTCGTCCGAAATATCGCCGACAATGGTTTCCACCAGGTCCTCGATTGTCACCAGCCCGTCTATGCCGCCATATTCATCCACCACCAGGGCCAAATGTGTATGCATCTGGCGCATCTGTAACAGCAGGTCGAGAACCGCGATCTGCGGGGCTACCATCAGCGGCTTGCGCAGAATCTTGTCGATCGAAAATTCGGCAGGCGCGCCGGTGAAGCCGAACACGTCTTTGATATGCACCATCCCCGCCACGTCATCGAGATGCTCGCGGTAAACCGGCATCCGGGAATGGCCTTCTTCGCGGATCAATGCCAGGGCTTCCTCCAGCGTCACGCCCGCCTTCATCGCCACGATATCCGGGCGCGGCACCATCACGTCGTCGGCTGTAATGTCGCGCAGGCGCAAAACATTGCCGATGAGCGCGCGTTCTTGGGCGTTCAGGTCGAGCGATTCGCCCTCCGCCTGGGTATCCTCAGCGCCGTTATCCTGCTTCTGCACCAGCTCCGCGATGGAGGCGCGGGCTGATTGTTCCTGCGCGCGCAGTTTGCCCAGCAGGCGGGAGAGCGCGCCGCTCATCGGTTCTTCCAGGGGTTGGGCACGTGTAGCCGGGCCAGAATGCGGGTTTCCTCCGCCTCCATCTCCCGTGCCTCGCCAGGGTGGTGGTGGTCATAGCCCTGCAAATGCAGCGCCCCATGCACAATGAGATGTGAAAGATGGTCGGCGATGCTTTTGCGCTCGCGCCTTGCTTCCTTCGCCACCACGCCAAAGGCCAGTAGAATCTCTGGCGGTTGCTCATAGGTGAGCACGTTGGTGGGCTTGTTCTTGCCACGGTCGCGAAAATTCAACCGTTTCACTGTGCGGTCATCGGTAAGTGCCACGCTGGCGGCACAGCCAGTGGCCAGCAAAGCGCGGCTGACGCGGCGAATTGCATCAGGCACATAAGCGCGCCAGCGCCGGTCCGTGATGATGATTTCTATTCCCCCGAAGGGGCCGATACTTCCAGAGTCGTCCATTGTGCTTTGGTCTGTTGCAAACCCGTGGGGGTTGGTCAACCGCAGAGCGATTAACCTTGCCGTTCCCGGGCGTGTTCCTTCACCGCCTTGTAACGCTGGTCGTAGGCCTCGACGATCCGCGCCACCAGCGGGTGGCGCACCACATCGGCATTGGTAAAGCGCGTCACGCCGATG
>JAGWIL010000326.1 GCA_028866335.1 Rhodospirillales bacterium | reverse complement strand
TCGGCCGCGTCGGAAAATCCGCAATCGTCCGCGATAAGACCGATCTGGGCGTCTGATTGCGCCAGCATCTGGCAAGCCCGCCCCATGCGCAGCTGTGCGACATAGGCGCTGATCGACATGCGGGTGCTGCGTCTGAACACCCGTTGCAGCTGGCTTTCGGTCAGATGGACGAGATCGCAAAGCGGTTGCAGCCGTAAGGGCTGATCGTAATGGCTATGAAGGTGATCCAGGACCTTCTGCAGGCGGAGCTTGTCACGCGGCAGGTCGCTGACCGAAACTTCTCCACTGGCCAAGGGCATCCGATCGGGCGCGATGGAAAGCTCGGCCAGAAGGGACTGCAGGGCCATGACTTGGGCCAAAGCGTCCAGATGGACCAATTCCAGGATCCTGCTGCGCAGACGACCTGCCGTTGCAGACCCGAAACGGAGCCCCTGCCGCGCCTGCACGAGCAGGCCAGAAACCAGTCCAAGCTCCGGCACCACACGGATCAGGCCCTCGATCCAGCTTTGCGCGAACCATGAAACGATGGCGCGGTGCTGGCTTGCCTCTCCGACTAGCGCCTGGGACTGGAACGCGTGCGGCACATTCGGCGCGATCAGCACAAGGTCGCCGTCCTCATACTGCCCGACATTGTCACCCACGAAACGCATGCCACGGCTGCCGACGGTCAGGGTCAGTTCGAACTCCGGGTGATAGTGCCAGTTGAAGGGAAACTCCGGCAAGCGGCGATCGAATACCAGCATCGAGCGATCCGGTGGGATCGTCACAGTTTCAAAATAGGGCGGCGCTATGGGCATTGCGCATCCTGCAAAGTGTACAATGCGGTAATCATACAAGTTTCTGCGGCGGCGGGGAATATCAGATCGGTGCTGGCCGTGGCATCAAGGCCGGGAAAAGGAGACATAAGCTTGCAGACGATCAAGGCAGATATCGCAATCATCGGCTCCGGCGTTGGCGGCTCTGCAGTGGCGCATCAGCTTGCGGGCACTGGCGCGAAGATCCTCATTCTCGAACGGGGCGATTTCCTGCCGAAAGAGCCGCAGAATAGCGATGCTGCGGCGGTCTTCTTGCAAGCTCGCTACAAGACCCCTGACGAATGGGTCGATGCCAGGGGTAAGAGCTTTCGTCCGGGCCAATATTACTATGTCGGCGGCCACACGAAATTCTACGGCACCGCCATGTTCCGGTTTCGAGAGAGTGATTTTCAGGAAGTCGAGATTGACGGCGCCACCTCGCCTGCCTGGCCAATGACCTATGCCGAACTGGCACCATATTATGCGCAGGCCGAGAGGCTCTATGGAGTGCGTGGTCAGGCAGAAATTGACCCGACTGAGCCCCCGCGCGATCCCTTCCCGCATGAGGCCATCCCGCATGAGCCCGTGATCGCCCGACTCGCACAACGGCTAATCGCTCAGGGACTGCAGCCGTTTCACATGCCATCGGCGGTGGATTACGGCCCGGGCGGCGCCTGCATCCGATGCCGCGCCTGCGACGCCTTCGCCTGCCAGTTTGACGCCAAGGGCGATGCGGAAACCCGGGTCTTGCGACCGCTTCTGTCCCTTCCGGACATCAGGCTGGAACGCGGTAGCGAAGTGACGCGCCTGATCGCCGACGATGTCGGCGAACGCATCGTCGCAGCCGAGGTTCGGCGAGAAGGCGAGAGGTTGCGCATCGAGGCCCAGACCTTCGTTCTTTCCGCAGGCGCTATCAATTCTGCGCTTGTCCTGCTCCGGTCCGCCTGCGAGGCGGCTCCCAACGGGCTTGCCAACCGATCGGGTGTTGTGGGGCGCTATTTGATGAACCACCACCTGACCGGATTGATGGGCGTGAACCCTTTCGCGCTAAACGACACGAGGTTTCCCAAGACCTTGTCGGTGAACGATTTCTACCATGGCCTGCCCGGCGACCCGGACGCCCGTGGCAACATGCAGATGCTGGGCAACATCCAGGGCGAGATGATCCGTTCGGCCTATCCCGCCGCACCGCGCCCTTTGGCCGACTGGCTGGGGCGGCATTCGGTGGACGTGCTGGCCATGTCGGAAGACCTCCCGAACCCCGACAGCCGTGTCCGCCTGCGCGACGATGGCCGCGTCGAGGTCGATTACCGCCCCGGCGGCACCACCGCGCATCAACGTTTCGTTGCCCATGTGCGGGCCATCCTGCGGCGTGCCGGTTTTCCCCTGGTCCTGCGCCACAGCTTTGGAATTCAGGCGCCCTCGCATCAATGCGGAACGGTGCGGATGGGCGTTGACCCCGCAACCTCGGCGCTGGACGCGCTTTGCCGGGCACATGACCATCCGAACTTGCATGTGGTGGATGCAGGGTTCTTCCCCTCTTCCGCTGCGCTGAACCCGGCACTGACGATCGCGGCACAGGCACTGCGGGTCGGGGCGCATCTGCGCGAAAACCTCACTATCTGACCGTAAAG
>JAGWIL010000030.1 GCA_028866335.1 Rhodospirillales bacterium | reverse complement strand
ATCGTAATGTGAATGTCAAATTAAAAGTAGTTGAGAAAGGTCATATAAAGCATTTAGACAAGCTAGTGAATGATCCTCATCCGTGGGTTAGATCTGAAGTAGCTAAACATGGCCATCCTCAACATTTAGATAAACTAGTGAATGATCCTTATTGGTGGATTAGATTGCGCGTAGGTTCAATTGGCCATCCTCACCATCTAGATAAGCTAGTCAATGATCCTGATGAGCATGTTAGAAATTATGTTAGAAAAAAATTGAAAGAGTTGAAGGAATGAGTATACCAACCCCTCCGGTCAATAATCCAAATATTAATACTACGTTTACGGTTGCTCTTCAGTTTATAACTTCGGGTCAAAACTTTAGAAATGTAAAGGGTAATCAGACTATCGGCTTGCCTGTAATAAACAACTATGAAGTAACGACTTTATCTATTTCAGCTAGTGCTTCTCAGACTGTCAATGCTTATCAATTAATTTCTATAGTATCAGATACTTCATTGAATGTAACAGCTACTCCCGATGAAACATCTACAATATCTAATCCTGGATCATCAACTCAATCTGGATTTGTATTTGTATTCTCTGGTTCTTTCTTAACCAGTGGCGTTACTTTATATAATCCAACTAGTAATACTGCTACCGTTCAAGTAGCTCTAGTTTCTTAAAGGATGTAATTATGCCTCAAGCTACTGCTAGAACTGTTCCTGTTATCACAGTAAAGAACACTTCAAATTTACCTCACTCAATAAAATCTAAAGACGGGCAGACTATTACTATTATGCCTAACCAAACTTCAAGAATCTCTGCAAACTTTGCTTCTGTCCTTCCTAACGGTCCAGTTCGCAAGATAGCTTAATAGGAGAATAAAATGGCAGGATTAGGAGCTTCTCAATCTCCAGGTGTAACCCTTCAAGAAGTCAATGCTTCACAATTGACTGGTGGTGTGGCTACTACTATTGGAGCAATTGTCGGTGCTTATAAAAGAGGACCAATTGGTCCTTATTATGTAACCTCTGGTACTACTTTTACAACAAACTATGGTCCTTTAGATACTTCTTGGGGATTTGCAGGTTTGTCTGCACTAGCTTTTCTATCTAACTCTAATCAGCTTTGGTTTAATAGAGTTGTAGATTCAGCTACTTGTACCTATGCCTGTGCTGATGTATTTAACGGTTCTAATGCTTTAGGTACAAACAACTATACCTACATTACTCCAGGTACTAATTTAGATTTATCCTATGCTAATGCTTCTGTAGGTAATGACAATCAACTTATAGCGTATCGGTTTTATCTAAATTCTCCTTTTGCTTCCGGTGCATCTGTTACTATCAATGCAACTATTCCCGATTCTGCTGGTACGGGTACTCAGGCTGTAACTATAGGTCCTATTGGCTTTAACACCAATAGCGATACTACGATGGTGAATATTGCAAATGCTATCTCTACAGCATTTAACAATGCGGGATTACCTACAACAGCTACAGCAATAAATGCGACAAACACTAACACTTGTCAGACTATCCAAGTTTTGATAGATTATACTGCTGCTAACGAGCAGTATGTTGCCTTTACAAGTATTACAGTTACTGGATCTCCTTCTACTCTAGTAGAGACAAATGGCAAAGATATATTTCAAATCTTTGCTAGGGATCCTGGTTCATATGGCAACAATGTAGGCGTAAACATTACTAACGCCAACACTGCTGCACCTCCTCAGATTACTCTAAATATTGATCTAATAAATTCTGCTGATAGTTTGTCTATTAATGGCTCTATTTCTTACAATAACCATACAGCTACGTTGTCAGCTTCAGGTACTAATGCTGCTTTAGCGGCTCAGAATCTAATCAACCAAGTAACCAATACTTGGGGTGGAATTTCTGGTGGTATTTATTCTATTTCAGCAGCAGCTTCAGGTACTCTAAGCATTATCCTATATGCTCCTGCTTATGGGTCTACTTGGATTATTGGAAATATTCCGTTTACCTCTACAGATAATACAACATCCACTGGTCTTGTTGTTACTGCTACAGAAGCAGCAAACTCTACCTACAACTACTTTACTTTAAATGTTTATCTATCTGGATCTACAACTCCAGTAGAAAGCTTTACTGTATCATTAGCTAATCAGAACAATGGTTTTGGTTATCAGCAATTTATTGAAGAAGTAATTAATGTAGGCTCTCAGTTTGCTCCATCAAACTACATTAGAGTTGTGTATACCGCTGCTGGGGGATCTACCAATCCTACAGCCAACGTAACTCCTTCTTTCTTATCTGGTTCTACAACCTCTAATTCTTCACCTATTGTATTCTTAGGCGGTGGACAAGACGGAATTCAGCCTACTGACTCGGAAATCATCACTGGTTGGCAGCAGTTTGCTTCTACTGACTCTTATCAGATTGATCTGTTGATTAATGCAGGCTATACAGATACAGCAGTTCAACAAGAAATGGTCTCACTGGCTCAGTCACGTCAAGATTGTTTTGCTATTCTTGATATGCCTGCAAATGTTCAGACTCCTTCTTCTGCCGCAGCAAACTATGTAGGTACTACATTAGGTATCAATTCATCGTACGCCGCTATCTATACTCCAAACATTCAAGTTCTAAACACTACTAACAACCAGCTTATTTATGCACCTCCAAGTGGTTATATCGCAGGTCAGTATGCTCAGACAGATACAAATTACGCTGTTTGGTATAATGCTGCTGGTTATATTAGAGGCGTGCTTAGCAATGTTTTGGGTCTATACGTAACTTATGATGCTGGTGATAGAACTTTGCTGTCTTCTTACAACATTAATACCATTAAAGCATCTAGAAACGGCTCAGGCAATGTTGTTTGGGATGTGTTGACTCTAAGTACTCCAATGTCCTTGCTATCATATGTTTCGATTCGCAGAACATTCCTGTACTTAGAGCAATCCATTATCAATGTACTTGATTCTTATGTATTTGATAATATTACGTCTCAGACAGAGTTTTTGGTAACTCAAGCTATCAACAACTTCTTGCAACCTGTATTGAATAAACAAGGCATAAGTAATTTCTATGTCCTTTGTAATTCAATTAATAATCAAGCTAATACGATTGATGCTGGAATTTTAAATGTTACAGTTTATATCGTTCCTGTTGTTCCTGCTCGTGTTATTGCTCTTAAAGCAGTTGTCACACCTAATTCTGTCAGCTTTCAAGAGCTTATCTCCAACAATATATTTTAATAGTTTGGTGGGCACTAATACTGCCCACCAAAATTTAGGTGCAATACTATGCAAGAAACTCATTACGGACAAACTGTTAACGCTTTTTTTGGATTCAGTAGCAAATTTTCCAAGAAAGCTCTACCAGGAATTTCTCATCAAGAAATGTCGGGCATTCATACAGACTTGGCTAAGCATCATAAAAGTCAGTTGCTAGATTTAGCCAAGCAGCATCATTACTCTGATTCGTGGAAAGAAAGAAGATCTCTAAAAAAGCAAATTAACTGGCACAACAATCAGATGCAGAAACATTCAAAGTTGGCTAGTCATTTTCTAAAGACTAATCCCAACAAGGTAAAAATTGCTCCTGCTATCTCCAAACCTGAAGCTGAACAAGCAAAACCAGCACCTTCAAAATTAGGAACGGAGCCGTCTTTTTCACCTGAGTACAAACCTCAAGTTATGTTTAAAAAGCCAGTAACGGACCCAACAAAACCTGGTTATGATCCCGGTAAGTATCTACCCACTGATTTTGATTCTCTCCCAAAACCAATTTATCACAAGAAATCTATTGTAGATCTTGACAATGATCAAGGTCATGAACATGAAGATGAAATTGAGCCTGAACATGCTAATACTTGGCATGATATGACTCCTGAACATAAGGAAGATTTTGTTAACAATCATCCAAATAATGTTATGTCTAAAGCTAATGAGACGTTGCACCCCAGAATTCCACTAAAGAGTGAGGATCTAGCTAAAGGTCATGAAGCTCAAGCAAGACATTACCACACTAAATTTTTAAAACATCAATCTGAAGGTAATACGGGTTGGGCTAAGCATTATGCTACAAAAGCTCAGCATCATGCTAATCTAGCTATAAAGGCTAGAAAACTTCCTGATGTAGATAATCAAATAGAGACAGAAAAACCACCTGAACAAGAACCTGATGTTTCTAAAATGACTCCTAAAGAAGCTATTAGTCATCATTTTAGAATGGCCAATAAGCATCAAAGACAGGCTAAACAAGAAGGGGATTTAGACCCTGAAGAAAGGAAGTTTCATTTTGATAAGATGAGACACCATATGAAAGAAGCCAATTCTTTTAAAGGCTTGCTTAAAAAGAATTTAGGATTTCATCCTAATCTAAATGAATTAATGCAGTCAGGTAATAAAAACTCTGGGTCAGTTGTTGAACAATTAGGAAGAGCTAATCGACAAAACAGGCCCAAAGTTAAACCTCCTTCTACAGTTAGGCCAGAGCCAAAACCCGTTAAACGGTTAAAGCCTATCGAAGATGATAATGAAAAACCTGCCAAAGCTATAAAACCAGCCTCAGCTAAAAAAGTTAATCCAAAAGTAAGAAATATTGATCCAGCAAACCTTTAACGGAAGCTGTAGCATATCTAACAGGAGATATTAAATTGCCAGCCTTAACTCAATCTCAGGTACAGAGTCTTCCAGATGTTATAGCAACTGACCGTTTTACAATTAATTTTGGGTCTATTCCTACATTTGGAGACACTTCAACAACTCTTTTGTTAAAATGTATTGATGTCGCAATTCCAGGCACAGATACTCAAAAGTTTGACGTTCCTTTAGGTAACGTAACTAGAACATTTCGTGGTAAGAAACTGTGGAGTGGTGGTGCCAATCAGATGGCTCTAGCTTTCATTGAAACCGTAGACATGACTTCTCTACAGGCACTTAGACAGTGGCTTGAATATATTGTAGGTACAAACTCAGGTAATTCTCAAGGATACATCTCTAGTTATGCTGTAACTCCTATTATTCAGGTATACGACACCACAGGGTCTATCTCTGATACGATTACTCTATATCGTTGCTATCCCAATGCTATTCAGGATGTTCCCTTGAGTACTCAAGGAACTCAGCAGATGCTTGTTCAAGCTCAATTTTCCTTTGACTATGCGGTTTATTCTAATACGCCAGTTACTTAATGTAGAGATATATTTAGGAAATTTAGATGTCAGGAATAATAGGCTCTATAAATTCATTGACCTCTACTGAGACAGCAACAGGATTAGTTGGTCTCGCTAGTTCGCTTATTGGAGTAGGAGGATTTCCTACTCTTTCACAATGGGAAGGGTTAGATGACGCAGCTCCTTCTTGGATGTGGACATGCGATATTGTGAATGTAGCAGGCCTAACTAATCTGGCTAACGTCTATGTCAGAGAAATGAACTTTGGCTTTAATCATATTAGCGCTTCACAAAGATATAGAAACGGTATCTATAATCAGTTTCCAACACAAACTAGCAATAGCCCTTCTTCAATAACTTTTTATGAACCTTACAACTACTCTATTACTTATTACCTTGAACAATGGAACTTGTTGATAAGATCTAAAGATGGAGTTTACAACGTACCTAGTCAGTATATGGGTAGCTTAATTATTAGACTGTACGATCCTACAGGATTACAACAGTTAATGGTTCAATTAGACGGTGTCTGGCCTATTTCAAGACACCCAATTCAATTGTCCTATGCTCATTCAGATATGACTGTAATAGGTTGTGACTTTAGTGTTAATACTGCTTCTATAACCTATATTGGTACAGGCTTTACTTCTCTTATTGGTACAGGTAATCTGCTGTCTGCTGGATTGGCAGTCGGTGGAGGAGTTGCTAGTGGTGTAACTGGAGGTATAGTCCAACTTATATAATTTTATAGTAGGAACATATACTATAGGGTGTTATCTCTAACCCTGCGAGGTTGATTAAAACCTTTGATAATCAAGATTTCAACCTTTGCGAATCGGAGCTTCCTTTGTCTACCAGTCCTGGTAATGGCGCCCCTATTAGAACTTTGCCTTTTTCTGAACCCTCAAAGCAGAAAAGAAGAGTTACTGTTGGTGCCTCATTCGATAACAATCTAGCTATTCCTACTCAACAAGAAATAGCACAAGCTAAAAAGCCTGTTATTCA
Organism: Rhodospirillales bacterium; assembly: GCA_028866335.1. The sequence goes on along the minus strand of JAGWIL010000030.1, from coordinate 6,327 downwards.
GGCTAATCCACCCATTAGACAGCAACCTTCTAATCTGCCTGAGACTACTTTTAAAAGTCCTCAAATCACGCCTTTATCTGAGCAAGATCTTTTGAATGAATTAGCTTTACCTGAATTAGTTCAGCCTAAAGAACAAATAGATTCAACTCAAGTGTTTGAGAAACATTTAGTTCCTGCACTAGATTTAGTGGAGATGAGAATTGATGATAAGATAGATACAGGACCTTTTTCTGAAAGAATAGCTCTACCTTCTAACGGTATATTCTATAGCTTTAATAGCGTCGCTATTAGGCCTTTTAAAGTATCGGAATTAGCTTTACTTTATAAAGCTAAAAAGAACAGAGATATTGTTCTATTAAATGATACGGTTAGTAAGACTGTAATTGGATGTGACTATAGAGATCTGTGGGTTATTGATGCTAGATGGGTAATGTACTGGCATAGAATGAATAGCTATGTAAAGACCCCTTACTTGGCTTCCTGGGAGTCTTTGTACGGAAATACAAACAAGACTACCATAACAATGTCTGATATTCACGTTACTCCCCCAACTATAACTAGAGAAGAATATCTAAGATGGTATGAAAAAGGATTTAAGGTTCCTAATGTTAGAGATATGGAGCATTTAGATACTTTTAGAAGTAAATTAGATGATAGCCAGTTGTGGATGTACGAAAAGGCTTTGTACTTGCAAGGCACAAATCTTCATGAGCAAAAAGCCTTGATGGAAAATAGTGATGAAGGCGTAGAGTTACTCTATCAAATTAAAGAATTTGAAAGTTTAATCTCAAAAGGTCAAATTGTTGAGACTGCAACAGCTAAAGATCAGTTTTTCAACTATGAAAAAGCCATACAGTATCTAGGATCTAATTTAGAAGTAATTAACAATCTATTGAATAACGAATTGAATATTGATCCCATAACTCAAGATTTGTTGTATGCTAAGAGACATGAAATTATGGAAGAACTAGCAAGATTAGCTCCCTTTACTAACTCGGGTGAGGCGGAGCCAAAGCTCGAAACCATCACACTAAGTTTAGGAATCTTAGATTTCTTTCCCGATTTATAGCGATCAAGATATAATTAATAGAACTTTCTCCTTGTCAGTAGGTGTAAGTAATATTCCAGATTACATTTATGAAAATGCTGCTTGGTTTATCCACTTTAGCAACCTATTTGACATGGATAGGATAAAAGCAGCCAATAGAGATAGGATCAGTGGAGGAAGAACTCCTTCAAGCGGAATGTCTCTGGCTCATATGCTTAGTAATACCTAGAAAGATAAGCAATGACTGATTTTGATTTACTGTCAACTAGACAAACCATAATGAGAAGCCTTAGGGCTGAATACTCTAAGCAAGAGATGCGTGATAAACAAATCATGCAGCTTACTGCTAATACGATTAAAGCCTTAAAGACTATTAGTGATAACAAACCTAATGGCTATAGCGCTACTAATTCTAACCTTATGGGGCAACTAGTTGATAGTTTTCAGGATTATGCAGACAGAGATGAAAAATATTCTAGTTATACAAAAAAATGGGAAAAACAATCTTTAGAAGTATGGCGTGATATATTAGAGGAATTAAAGAATTGTTGTGAGTGTGAATGTAAGAAGGCTGAAAGTGGAGGATCCTCTGGAGGGGGAGGTGGTCTAACAAAACTTTTAGAGGAAGCTGGGTTGGCTGCCGCTGTCTATGAAGTCGTAAAAAACTTTAAATCAATAGAAAAAGCAGCTAGCGAAGTCGAAACCTCTTTTGAAACGGCAAAATCAGATTTAGACAAATTTGCTAATAAGGTTTCTGATGTAACTTCTGATTTAGGTTCTACCATAAAGAAGTTCCTTGATAAAGTAGGATCGAATTTAGGTATAATCCCTTCTTCAACTTCTTCTGTGAGTGCTGCAACTTCATCTTCCTCAGTCACCCCTCTACATTCTGCTATTCCTAAAAATGAGGCCGCTTTTAGATTAAACGCTATTAGGCACGCTGAAAATGTAGTGGGTTCAGGAGTAACTGCTTCTAAAGCTTTTATTTCAAGGCACCCTTTAGCTTGGGAAATTCCTGCTGCTTTAGGTGCTTCTGCTCTAGGCATAGCAGGTTTAGGTGGACCAGACGAGATATTAGGAGGTGCCAGTTTATTAGGTAGAGCAGGCATGAGATTTCTACCCAGTGCTGCAAGAGTTAGTGCAGCAGGTGCTGCCGCTTTAGGTTTAGGTAGCATGTTTGCACCTGCAGCAGCTAATGCAGAGACCTTAAACAACCTGCCTACATCTATGCATCCATTAATGGGCAAGCATACCATTACTGTGGACAAATTAGTTGTAAAGAATGTCGTACCTGACCCAACAAAAGCAAAATCGTCCTACGTAAAATCTAATACAGCTAACTCTGCTCCTTTAGGTTTAGCTACAGGCTCTGATAGTCCATTTGAGGATGATTTATTACGTGCTCTTGGTATTAGTTCCACAAGCCCTTTAATGAAATCTATTATTTCTCCTATATTAGGTATCCTAAATAAGTTAAAAGAGAGTCCTTTAGTTTCGGGTCTTTTGTCTAATGTCGGTAAGGCTTTAGGTTTTAATTTTGGATCTAGTACTGCTGGAGTAAGCAGTGGTACAAATATCGGAGCTAATTCAAAAAGTACGATACAAGCAATTGCACAAGCTTCTAAAGGTAATTCAGGGTTAGGTAACATCTTGACTAGCTTTGCAGGAATTGAGAGCTCTTTTAATCCAAATGCGGGTGCTTCTAGTTCTTCAGCTAGAGGCGCCTTTCAGATTACCAAAGGCACTGCTGCTACCTTAATCGACAAATACGGAAAATCTTTAGGAATAACTAAAAAGAACTACAATCCTGATAATCCTAAACAACAAGCTGCTCTTACTGCTGCTTGGATTAAAGATACTACAGCATTAGATAAAAAATCTGGTGTAGGAACAAGCACAGTAGACCTTTACAGTCAATGGTTTACTGGCAATGATAGGATGGCCAGAGCATTTAAAGACAGTCCAAATGCCGATGCAGCTGCGATGTTTCCAACAGCAGCAGCGTCTAATCCCAATGTGTTTTTAAATCCTGATGGTTCTCATAGAACAGTAGCACAAGTTGAACAGTTTTTTCAGAATAGAATAAACAATCAACCTACTCTAGCTTCTGCCATGGCTCAAACAAATACACAAGTTGCCAGTCAAAATCCTTATACTAGAAGCGCAGCTCTTCCTACTGCATCTAATTCGTACACGCAATCTAATACAAGAGAGGAAGGGCCTATTAAACAAAAGCCGATTACGCCCGCTTCTTTAATTGGATATGATCTAACTAATCCTGTACCTGATATTGATTCTATACCCATGCACAATTTTAATCCGGGAGTAACGATGGCTAATACTCCTAGTATGATGTTTAGATAAAGGAAATTATAATGGCTGGTATCTTGGCACCTGCACAATCATATGTAAATTCATTGATACCTAACTCTGCAAGCGTTTCTACCTTTGCAAATCAATCTGCCAACTCCATAGGTTCCACTCTAACACACCCACCAGGTTCTATACCTTTAGCTCCAGAACACTGTCAGACAAAGGGCTATGTAGTTGTATTTAGTGGCACTGATGAAAATGGAAATCCGATTGGATATTATCCTCCAGGATCAAATCCTACCAAGGGAAAACCCGGTTACATTTATGCTTATTTGCCTGAGCAATTTGATATAAGAACCTACGGGCACTGGGCATCTCTAGTACCTTCAGGAGATCTAAGCTCTTTTTTAGGTGCTACGATAGGACATAACGTAGTAACTAATGAAATTGGTACAGCAGGAATAATATCAAAAGCAACTACAGGTTATACTACTCAGATACCCGCTTTAAGCCAATTACTATGGCAATCTACTGATCCTTTATCTTTCGTTCTTAACCTGCAATTAAATGCAACTGTTGATGCAAAAGCAGAAGTGACAGGAAAAGTAGCAAGCCTTTTGTCTCTTGTGTTACCCTCAATCGATGAGCTTGGAACTTTTAGAGCCCCTGGACCTACTTTATTGAGCGGTAATCATGGAGGCAGTAAATACAATATATCAATGAATATAGGTAATATATGGACATTTAATAACATTGTTATTCAAGAAGTATCAGCGACTTTTGACGTTTTACCTACAGTAAAAGGTGATTACATTTCTGCTACAGTTCATGTAGTTGTATCCACTGACAGAATTTATTCTAAACAAGATTTAAATAAAGCTATGAATGGATCAAATACAGCTACTTCTACTTCTGCTAGTGGTCCAAATGTAATTACTCAGTTAAGAGGTGAGATAAGTAAGATTTCTAATCAAGTAGGAAACACATTCGGCAGTGCAATTAATTCTACTGAAAGCTTCTTATCTAAAACAAGTTTCTAAGGTTTAAATAATATGGCCAATTATCCTAATGTAACCTTAACCTCAACGTCTACTAACGAAAATTCTCAATACTTGAGATCCAATTTTATTGGATATTCTACTATAAAACTAAACAATGTATCTGTTGTTGTTCCTGATATTTTAAATACAAACTATTTAGGTGTGATCAATAATCTACAACCTAATGCAAAATATACCTATACCCAAGGTCAACAGATTACTACACAAGCATATTATGCTACTGGAAATACTTCTACTTGGTGGATGATTTGCTTGCAGAACGGAACAATACATCCTCTGCAGATGCAAAATGGTGATATTGTATTTGTTCCTAATGTTGCAAATGCTATCAATGGAACAAATAATATATCTGCACCACCAAGTCAGAGCACAGTTAGTTTCTAATGAAAGATTTAAAAGGAAAATAACCAGTGATTTACGCAGGTGTATCACAATTACAGATGACCATAAGTGGAACAACATTTCCTATGTTGGCTATTCCGGGTCCGCAATGTATGATTAGCACTAGCGTAAGGCAGTCTCTACCTACAGTTAGATTGGTTATTATGGATCCTTCTAACGTAATTAGCACAGCATTACCAATAGTAGATGGTACACAAATTGGCATCATTATGGATGATACAAGCGCTACTAATCCTACACCTATTAATTTTAGATCTTTTGGTACACCTAAAAGAAAACCTGTTCCTAATTTCCCTTCAATAGCTGCCTATGACATTAATGGATTATTAGATTCTATACCTTTTACAAAGACTAATCCTACTGGTGTTTTTACTGGAACTAGTAATACTGCTATAAAGAACATAGCCAGTTTGAATAATTTAGTATACAGCGGGAATGTTAGTGCAAACGACTCTATGCCCTGGAGACCTGGAAAAAGTACTTGGGCTGGATTTGTAGAACATATCTCTTCTCATTCTTATATTGATGCTAAATCTGTTATGGTTTGGGGTGTGGATGAATCTAAAACTTTACACTTTAACAATTTAGTTCCTTTGTATAATACTTCACCTAAAGCTTATATCTATTATGGCGCTCCTCCACAAACGTCTTCAAATACTCAGATAACTTCTAACAATACATATCCTGCTCTACAATATAAAGCATTAAATAATTCTGGTTTGTTAAATGCTTCTGGCGGATACGGTCAAAGAACTGTTCAGCCTACTTTAGATGGAAATGTATCTAAATACCTAACTTCAAATGCTACAGTTACAAACAACTCTCTAGATATAAATTCAGACCTATCAAAGGCTATTCAGCCTGTTTCAAGAATGCACTTGCCCGCTGCTGATTGCGGCAATAGCCATCCTAATTACATCCAAGCTAGACACCAGAACCATAGATTAAAATGCACTTATTCACAAAATATCTATGTCTTGTTATACAGGACTACTGGATTAAATATATTTGATACGGTTAATTTTACTGCTTCTACAGGTGATAATGCTTCCACTTCACTAGTTAACGGTACTTATGTGGTAACTGCAAAAACTAGATGTTTATATTCAAATAGATACTATGAAAAACTAGAGTTAACAAATGCGGGACCTATTGTGTCTTCAAATGGTGGATTAGTTTAGAGGTTGTTATGAAAGATTTAAATTTAAACCAAAGAAAAACTCTAGCTTCAATCGGTCACCCTCACCATCTAAATAAGCTAGTTAATGATCCTCATTGGAGTGTTAGACGCCAAGTAGTCTCTCATGGTCACATGAAACATCTAGATAAACTAGTGAATGATCCTGATTGGAAGGTTAGATCTCAAGTAGCTGAACACGGTAACATGAAACATCTAGACAAGCTAGTTAATGATCCAAATGTTGATGTTAGATCTGAAGTAGCTATCAAAGGTCATCCTCAACATTTAGATAAGCTAGTGAGTGACCTTGATGAATGGGTTAG
>JAGWIL010000029.1 GCA_028866335.1 Rhodospirillales bacterium | reverse complement strand
GGTCGCCGTAATCTCATCCAGCGCTGCTGCCGTTTCCTCAAGGCTTGCCGCCTGCTGCTCTGTCCGGCGTGAAAGATCATCCGCTGCGGCGGCTATCTCTCCGGTGCCTGAACGAATGTTTGAGGCATTACCCATGATAACTTTCATCGTCTGGTGCAGCCGCTCAATGGCATTGTTAAAATCGCCACGAAGTTTTTCATAATCAGGTTTGAAGGGTGTGTTCAGGCGGAACACCAAATCACCTTCGGCAAGTTTTTCTAAACCAACGGCAAGCGAGCTAACAACATGTTCCTGCTCCCGCGTGGCGGCCTCGCGCTCCATTTCCCGGTGGCGGCGCTCCTCTTCGGCGCGGTGGCGTGCGGTTTCCATGTCGCCTTCAAGCCGGATTTTCTCCAGCCCGGCGTCTTTAAATACCTGAACAGCGCGCGCCATGCCACCAATTTCATCATGCCGGGCGCTATCTAAAATTTCGACATCCAGATCACCTTCCGCCAACCGGCGCATCGTGCCTGTCATGCGGGTTATTGGTTTGCCGATGCTGGCGATCAGCACCCAGACCAGGCCGCATACCACGAACAGCATGACCACCAAAGCGATAGCGATGCCGGTCTTGGCGGATGATTTCGCGTTCTGGATGGAAGAGGCATGATTCGCAGCCATCAATGCCTGATAGGCGAGATCGTCCACAAGATGTGCGTTGAATGTGTCGTTCAACTGCGCCATGGGGCCGGTGATGATGGCCTCAGCCGCTGGAAGATTACCGGCAGCCGCATCGCCCACCGCCGTTGTCGCGTCCTGGCTCATTTGCTGAAACGCTGCCTGGAAACTATCACCATCTCCGGTTTCGCGGCCGGGGTCCATCGTTGGCTGATAAACGAGCCAGTTGGTGTTGAAAATGTCCACTCCGGCCTTCATCCGCGCAACAAGCGTTGCAAGCCTGGCAGGGTCTTTGGTCATTACCGCTTCACTGGTAGAGCCAAACAGTCCTGATTCGGTGCGTCCCATTGCTTCTATCGGCGTGGTTCCGGCAATATTGGTTTCAAGCCCTTGGGCAACGGTAGTGACGAAATCGATCCTCGTGAGCGAGAAAATGCCCAATCCCGCGGTGAAAAGCAGCACCACGGAAAAAGCGGCTATGAGTTTTGCAAGAATTGACCATCTGGAGAAAAATGACATTTGGCGGGTTTCCGGGATTGGTTGTGATGCCCCGGGCGTGGCCCGCAGCGTGCCGCACGATTTCACAGTTGTGTTTAGAACTGGTTAAATGGATAGCAGTTGGCAAATCCGCCTTTCATGTTATCCGTCCCCGTATGCTCATTCGTCAGCTCTCTTATTTCGTCACTCTCGCCAAGGAACGGCATTTCGCCCGTGCGGCGGATGCCTGTCATATCACCCAGCCGACACTTTCAGCCGCCATCCGTAAGCTAGAGGAAGATTTAGGCGTGCCCCTGGTGGAGCGCGGGCATCGGTTTGTCGGGCTTACGGCAGAGGGAGAAAAGCTGCTGTCCTGGTCTCGTCAAATTCTAACCGATTATCATAGTTTGCGGGCTGATTTAACGGGCGAACGCAAAGGGTTGGCCGGTGAGCTTCGGCTTGGGGTCATCCCCGCGGCGCTGCCTTCGGTAGCTTTTATCACCGCGTGTTTTTGCGCCGCCAACCCAGCCGCGACGATCACCATCCGCTCGATGACATCGCGCGCAATCGCCGAGGGTCTGGACGCTTTTGAGTTGGATGGCGGCATCACCTACCTTGAAAATGAGCCGCTTAACCATGTTCACCGGGTGCCGCTCTACCGCGAACGCTACAAACTGGCGGTGCCGCAAAGCCATCATCTAGCGGGGCAAAAAGAGGTAAGTTGGCTTAACGCCTCTGCCGAGCGGCTCATTCTGCTGAGCCAAGATATGCAAAACCGGCGTATTATAGACCGGCTGACCGCAACGCTTGGCTTCGCGGTCTATCCCACCGTGGTCAGCAATTCCTTCCTCTCCGTTTGCGCGCATCTTCGGCGCGGCGGGTGGGCCAGCATTGTGCCGCACAGCTTCTTCCACGTGCTGGGGCAACAGCCGGATCTCGCGATATTGGACTTGATCGACCCCGTGCACAGCGAGATGATCGGGCTCGTGATCTCCGACCGGGAACCGCGCGGGCCGATGGCCGCCGCCCTCCTGGCCGCCGCCATGGAAGCGGATATCGAGCAGGGTTTCGCCGGGCTCTAATAGATATCGCCTATCAAAGTGTCAAAAGCTTTGATTGGATTTGCCTTGCGTTAGGGTGTGACTGTGTCGCCGTCCGATGCTGGCGCCCAAAGAAACCTTCAGCAATCGGATGAGGATGCGTTGCCACGAAAAACGATAGCAGCCCCATTTGCATGGGTTGTCTGGGTGCTTTTGCTTGCCTCGCGTCTTCCTCACTCTTTGTTAAGGACGATGACATGGCAAAAGTTGTATGCGTGCTCTATGATGATCCCGTTGATGGATTCCCGAAATCCTACGCGCGTGATGATCTCCCCAAGATCGATGCCTATCCCGATGGTCAGACCCTGCCCACTCCCAAGGCGATCGACTTCCAGCCCGGCGCGCTTCTCGGCAGCGTTTCCGGCGAGCTCGGCCTGCGCAAATATCTTGAGGATAACGGCCATACTTTGGTTGTGACCTCAAGCAAGGATGGCCCGGATTCCGTGCTGGAGCGCGAGCTGGCGGACGCTGAAGTGGTGATCTCCCAGCCGTTTTACCCGGCCTACATCACCGCTGAGCGCATCGCCAAGGCTCCTAAACTTAAGCTGGCGCTCACCGCCGGTATCGGTTCCGACCACGTTGATCTGCAAGCCGCGATCGAGAACAACATCACCGTGGCGGAAGTCACCTATTGCAACTCCATCAGCGTCGCTGAACATGTCGTGATGACAATCCTCGGCCTGGTGCGCAACTACATCCCCTCCCATCAATGGGTGCTGAAGGGCGGTTGGAACATTGCTGATTGCGTTACGCGGTCTTACGATGTTGAAGGTATGCATGTCGGCACTGTGGCCGCTGGCCGCATTGGCGTTGCCGTGCTGCGCCGCCTGAAGCCGTTTGGTATGCACCTGCATTATACCGACCGCCACCGCCTGCCGGAGGCTGTTGAGAAAGAGCTGGGCCTTACCTTCCATGCCACGCGCGAAGACATGTACAAGGTCTGCGACGTGGTAACGTTGAACTGCCCGCTCCACCCGGAAACGGAAAACATGATCAACGACCAGACGCTGAAATCCTTCAAGCGTGGGGCGTACTTGATCAACACCGCGCGTGGTAAACTGTGCGACCGTGACGCCATCGCGCGCGCGCTCGAATCCGGCCAGTTGGCTGGCTACGGCGGCGATGTGTGGTTCCCGCAGCCTGCTCCGCAGGATCACCCCTGGCGCTCCATGCCGCATCACGGCATGACCCCGCACATCTCGGGCACCTCGCTCTCGGCGCAAACGCGCTATGCTGCCGGTACGCGTGAAATTCTCGAATGCTATTTCGAGGGCCGTCCGATCCGGAACGAATACCTCATTGTTCAGGGCGGTGCGCTGGCTGGTGTTGGCGCGCATTCCTATTCCAAGGGCAACGCCACGGGCGGGTCTGAAGAAGCCGCCAAGTTCAAGAAGATCTAATAAGCCGGGACTCTACGCGGGAATTTCCCGCGTAGAGTGTGCCGCGGCAAATCCGGTCTGGACGGCTATATACGTTATTCTTGCTATGCTAGAGCGCACGCATGACTCTGACCATGGCAGCTCCAAGCACAACCGTAACTAGCCTTGTGGCTTTACAACCCATTGAAAATATTGCTGTAAAACTGGGGATTCCAACCGAATCCCTGTACCGCTATGGCCCGTTTAAGGGCAAAGTGGCGCTGGACTTTGCCGCCAAGGCTGCCTCGGCCCCGGCGGGCAAACTTGTCCTGGTCACGGCCATCAGCCCCACCCCGGCTGGCGAGGGTAAAACCACAACCACCATCGGCCTGGGCGATGCGCTGCGCCGCGCCGGTCACCGCACCGCCATCTGCCTGCGTGAGCCGAGCCTGGGGCCAAGCTTTGGGGCCAAAGGGGGCGCCACCGGTGGTGGGCAGTCGCAGATCGCGCCGATCGACGAGATCAACCTGCACTTCACCGGCGACATGCACGCCATTGGCGCCGCGCATAACCTGCTTGCCGCAATGATCGACAATCATCTTTATTGGGGCAACGCGCTGGGGCTGGACCCCGCCAGCATCGCCTGGCGCCGCGTGATCGACCTTAACGACCGTGCGTTGCGCGACGTCGTGATTGGCCTTGGCAGCGGCAACGGCGTGGTGCGCCAAACCGGTTTTGATATCACCGCCGCCAGCGAGGTCATGGCGATATTCTGCCTGGCGCGTTCGCTGGCTGAGCTGGAACAACGGCTGGGTGACATCGTCATCGGCCGCGACAAGGCGAAGCGTCTTGTCCGCGCGCGGGAGCTGAATGCTGCTGGTGCCATGGCGGCGCTGTTGAAAGACGCCTTCGCCCCCAATCTCGTGCAGACGCTGGAAGGCACGCCCGCCTTTGTTCATGGCGGCCCGTTCGCGAACATCGCCCATGGCTGCAACACCCTGCTGGCAACGCAAACAGCGCTTGGCCTGGCGGATTTTGTCGTCACGGAAGCTGGGTTCGGCGCGGATCTGGGGGCTGAAAAATTCCTCGACATTAAATGCCGCCTGGGCGGGTTCGCCCCTTCTGTCTGCGTTATCGTCGTGACCGTGCGGGCGCTTAAAATGCACGGGGGCGTGGCGTTACGCGGGCTGGCTGAGGAAAATGCGCAGGCAGTGGAGGCCGGGTGCGCCAATCTGCTGCGCCATGTTGGCAATATGCATAAATTCGGCTTGCAAACCCTGGTCGCCATCAACCGTTTTGCGGGTGATACGCCGGCAGAGCTGGCAATGATTCAGCAGATTTGCGCGGAAGCTGGCGTACGCGCCATTTCTTGCACGCATTTTGCAAAGGGTGGCGAAGGCGCAGCGGAATTGGCCGATGCCGTTGCTGAGCTAGCAGAGGCCAGCACCACTTTCACGCCGCTTTACCCTGATGCCATGAATTTGGAAGAAAAAATCGCCACCATCGCCAAGGAGATGTATGGCGCGGCGGGAATCGAGCTGGACTCACGCGCGGCGGCGCAGTTGCGCGGCTTCACGGAGGCCGGGTTCGCCCATCTTCCCGTTTGCATGGCCAAAACCCAATACAGCTTCTCGGCAGACCCCGCTTTGCGCGGCGCGCCCTCGGGGTTCACCTTGCCGATCCGGGAAGTCCGTCTCTCCGCCGGTGCTGGTTTCATCGTTGCCCTGTGCGGTGACACCGTTACGATGCCCGGTCTGCCGCGCCACGCCGCCGCGGAAACGATATTTTTGGACCCCGCCGGAGAGATCATGGGGCTCTCATGAGCCCAGAACTATCGCGCTCTAATTGGCGTTATCAAGCGCGGAGACATCAAGATCAGCGTAGCGTTTCGTGCGAGACACGATGGCCGAGATAACCCAGCTCATTACAAACAAGACTTGATTTCCTTGGATGGCTATTTAAGTCTGCCGACAACAACATCAGTTCCTATGGCGGCGGCTAAAAGAGCACTATCAGGGCTAAGAGAAACGAGTTGCATATTCTTGCCCGCGTACTCCCCCGCCAGTGTTAGCGAACGTATGTTCCATATTCGGGCAACGCTTCCATCTGGATCTATCGAATCATACGAAGCAAGAATAAAATTATTATCTATCCATTGTAAATTTGTGATGGTTGCATTTTCCGTTGGCAGGACTCCAACAACCGAGCCATCTGAAGCTTTCAGGATAGTTACTGTTCCAGCTTCTCCAGAGGAGGAAGCCACCGCTAAAAATGAGTTGTCCGGACTGTACTCGATAAAATTATATGCCCAAGCAGAGCGGTCGACGGCTGTCTGAAACTTCATTGTACCTGAATTAATATCGTAAGCCTCCACTGCATTCCCAGCATGACATCCCCCCCGTTGCCAATTCACGATTATCTCGACTAAAGGCGATCGCATTTGGGGAACTGTGGAAGCCGCATAGAATATCCTGGCGAACATGGTAATCGATTGAATTATAAATCAATATATGACCATAGGTACTTCCCCCCACCGCTGCGGCAACCAAATTATTTTTCACGCTCGTTGCCACTGCCTTTGGATAGCTATCGTGTCCTTCAAGATCATTGGTCGTTCCTTTCTCAGTTTGAAATATGCTTATAAAATCTCCGACTATCAAATTAGTTTCAGGGTTCCATTTCTGTATTGATACATTATCTGTGCCGTGTGCCGTGAATCTCGGTCGGATGAGATATTTGCTATCACTTGTGAACTGATTGACGAAGCCGCCTTCACCTGCAGCCCCAGCTTGAATATGACTAACAAGATTCCAATTGGAGGTATCGTAGATATCCACCTTGGACTCTAGCAAACTACCCACTGCCAAATATTTACCATCGGGGCTCCAGACCAGACTCGATATGATATACGGTAGTTGAAGCATTTTTTCTGTCTGGAAGGGCCTATTCGCCGTGCAACCCGCGCAAGCAACAGAATGCACTTGGTCGCCAAAGAACTGGCGCAACGCCGACGGCGGCGACGGCAGAAAGAACCCAATCTGGGCGGAAGCCGGAGTAGTAAAAAGCCCAAAATACGCAACAACACCAAGACGTGCTAATGCTGCAATGAGTTCAGAAATACTTACCGCTGGATATTTGCCTCCGGGGGCGGCCCGCTTAAAAACCTGCACTACGGAAAAAACGCGCCTTAAACCAAACATTTTATCCCCTTACGGAACGCGCTACCAATCAGACAAACGAGCGGCCTTCGATGTATTCCGCCTCCAGAACGTAGAGCATCATTCCGAAGATGGCTTTGTGGTGCATCGAATGACGAGTTCAGCCAGGATATCCGAGTTTATAAAGTAACAGAAGCGCCTATGTAGCTTACATAACGCTGGGATTTGACCCCTGAGGCTGACAATAAGATAACTTGACGATTGTCTATATTTCCATAATTATAAAAACATGGATAAGCAAACGGCCCTCATCGCCATGGCAGCTTTGGCCCAGGGGGCCCGGCTGGATATTTTTCGGGCCCTTGTGCAGGCTGGCCCTGAAGGCTTGGCAGCGGGCCAGTTGGCGGAGCGTTTGGGCCTGCCCCCGGCCACGCTGTCGTTTCACCTTAAAGAGCTGCGCCATGCCGGGCTGGTGAGCTTTCAGCGCGAAAGCCGTTCCTTAATTTATTCGGCTGAATTCGCCAGCATGAACGCCTTGCTGGCTTATCTTACGGAAAATTGCTGCCAGGGTGATGTGGCAGCCTGTATCCCGGGCGTTTGCAATGGCACCGGCCTCGTCTCGCCCCCGCCCAAAAAAGCGATGTAATTTTCTGGGTTCTCAAGGATTTTGAGCATGACTTTGCAAAAAACGGTTCTAATTCTCTGCACCGGCAATTCCTGCCGCTCGCAAATGGCGGAAGTGCTGCTCCGGCATGATCTCGGAGATGCGGTGCGCGTGCTCTCCGCCGGTACGCGCCCGCAACCAAAAGTGGCTGATGGGGCGCTGGAAGCGTTGAAACTGGCCGGGCTGCCAACCGATGGGTTGTACCCAAAAAATATTGATGCGGTCATCAACGAACTGATCGATCTTGTTGTGACCGTTTGCGATAACGCCAAGGAAACATGCCCGGTTTTTCCAAAGCCGGTTGCACGCATCCATATCTCGTTTCATGACCCCCATGGGGAGAAGCTGGAGAGTTTCGTACGTGTACGGGACGACATCCAGGCCCGCCTGTTGCCCGCCGTGCGTACGGCTCTGAAATTCTGAGACATCACCATGTCCGTACAATGTGAAACTTCAATTACACCGCAGATGAGCATCTTTGAACGCTTCCTGAGTTTATGGGTGTTCTTGTGCATCATCGCCGGAATTTTGGCGGGGCAGGTGGCGCCGGGGCTGTTCCAGGCCATTGGCCGTATGCAAGTCGCTCAGGTTAATCTCCCTGTCGGGGTGCTAATCTGGATCATGATCATCCCCATGCTGATGAAGGTTGATTTCGCGGCACTGCACGAGGTTAAGCAGCATGCGCGCGGCATTGGCATAACGTTGTTCGTCAACTGGATGGTCAAGCCATTTTCCATGGCGCTGTTGGCCTCGCTTTTCATCGGGCATTTGTTCCGCCCTTTGCTGCCTACTGGGCAAATTGATAGCTATATCGCCGGATTGATTTTGCTCGCCGCGGCACCGTGCACCGCCATGGTGTTTGTGTGGAGCCGCCTTTCAAACGGCGACCCGCTGTTTACGCTTTCGCAGGTGGCATTGAATGACACCATCATGGTGTTCGCCTTCGCGCCTATCGTCGGGCTTCTGCTTGGGCTTTCGTCGATTACTGTGCCCTGGGCAACATTGCTCACATCGGTGGGGCTTTACATCGTTTTGCCGGTGATTGTAGCGCAACTCTGGCGTCGTAATTTATTAAGGCGTGGGCAGGCGTTTTTTAACGCGGCAATGGATAAAATCGGGCCATGGTCCATCCTCGCTTTGCTGCTCACTTTGGTGCTGTTATTCGCGTTTCAGGGTCAGGAAATTATCAGGCAGCCGCTTATCATCGCGCTGTTGGCGGTGCCAATTTTGGTGCAGGTTTTTTTCAATGCTGCGCTGGCCTATGGGCTTAACCGCGCGCTGGGCGAGGCGCATAACATCGCTTGCCCTTCGGCGTTGATCGGTGCCTCAAATTTCTTTGAGCTGGCGGTAGCGGCAGCCATCAGCCTGTTCGGCTTCAATTCAGGTGCCGCATTGGCAACAGTTGTTGGTGTGTTGATTGAAGTGCCGGTGATGCTGCTAACCGTCAGGCTCGTGATGGCAACTCAAAACTGGTATGAGCGTGGCAGCTAAGTTTCACCTAAGTATCCTTCGGTAAAACGGTTCCGTGGCGTTGTGCAAAGCCCAGCGTCATGACTGAACCGTCAACGGAGACTGAGAATGAAGTTTTTATGCCCAACTCTTTCGCTTGGTGCATTCGCCGTCCTCGCCGGGCTTGCTGGCCCAGCGCTCGCTGAGGCCCCTTCCGCCTCGCATTCCATGATGCAAACCGGGCAACGCCATCAAAACTCTGCAACCGTGCAAACCGCTCAGGATGTAGCCGGAAGCCCCAAGCTGGGCTTTAACGATGCGTTGCAGATCGCCTTGAAGGCCCAGCCTGGCAGCGTTGTGAATGAAGAGCTGGAGAAAGAACCAGGCGGTAGCGGTCTGCGCTATTCTTTCGACGTCAAATCCGGAGCAGACACGCGCGAGGTCGGCGTGGACGCCATGAACGGTGCGTTGCTTGAAAACAGGGTCGAAGGCCCGAACCCCGATTAACAGCCAATCGCTAAACCAGCCTGCCTCGCACAAACGGGGCAGGCGGATATCTGGTCAACTCACGCCGCAGTGTAAAAAGCCTCTATTTCCAACATTAACTCAGCCCGGCAAATCTCGCCATGCAGATAGAGGCGTTGAGTGGCAGCGCCGAAAGCCGCGACGAGCGCAGGCTCAACCTCATCGCGATATGCGGGGTTGCGCAAGTAAATTTTAAAAGCCCAACCCCCTGGGGCAGTTATGCCCGCAGCACCGATAACAGCGCGTAGATTTTCAATTGTTTCAGCAATTTGGCCGGGCAGATCGTTCGCATGGCGGCTTTCATGTCCGATAATGCTGGCGGTGCCCGATATGAACATCAGCGGCGTAGCTGTGGCGTTATAAACCGAGGCACGGGAAAAACTCGGGCTTTGCGGGCCATAAACCGGCGGATACGCAAAGGCGCTCACCTGGCGGGGGTTTTCAACTGGGTGGGCTGGCGCAGGAGCGGCTAAAAAATAAATTGCGGAGGCACCGTGGGTCCCGCCGACGCCACTGGCCGCGGGCGGCAACGTCTCGCGCAGTCTCGCCTCAAATGCACGCTCCCTGCCAATGTTAAACCAGCGGTATCGTTCAAGCCCGGCTTCTTCGCGTGTAATATCCGAGAGGTAATTCCAAAACCGCAGAGGTGCGGTGAAGCCGGTACTCTCCAAAAAATCAAAAATCGCGAGATACGCGGCATGAACAGCCTCTTCCAGGTCTTTGCCCTGCGCATCTGCCAGGGTGATTGCCCCAAAGGCAAAATCATCGCTGCATGCGCCTGTAACGGGGCCAAGCGTTATACCCCGGCATGGTGATGAGGTTTGCCAAAGCTCCAGCCCAGCACCGCCGACGGCTGGTTTTAGCGATGTTGAGATAAAGGGGGTGTGGGGCGGCAGAAAATCTGGCCGCTCTGTGCCATACCCCACCACGCCTAATAGTCTGGAACCATTGGCGCAGCGGGCGCGGGCGCTGGAAAGGTTGAGATAAGAAACATCTAGGGCATTATCGCCAAGTTGTTTCTGGCCGTTGATTGCGTCCGGCATATCCACTTACCCAGGCGGGGAAGTTGTTGCTGCGGCTGGTGCGCTCTGCGTTGCTCCAACAGGTGCCGCTGCACTCGGCGTGGCAGTTTGGGCGGGTGAAGGCATTGGCGCCGCCGGAGCGGGGCTGGCAGAGGCGGGAGCCGATACAGAATTGTCCACCGCATCGGCAGGTGTTTCCGGAAGCGGGTCCGCCACCGCAGCAGGCGCCGGAAGCGGGTTTAGATTTATCTCGGTTGACGTCGAACCATTGCTTACCACAACCGGCTTGGCCGCCGCCGGCGGCTGCACCGTATAATCGGGCACAATCCTGGCCTGCTGTGAATCGGAGATAACCAGAACATGCAGCCCTTCCGGCAGCGAGGTTTTGCTGGTCTGCGTCACGGAAACCAGCTTGTCTCCGGTCTCCTGAACGATATATTCCCAGCCCTTGGTGTTCGAAATCGCCTGCGCCGCCGCCGTGCCGCCCACGCCGCCCACCAAAGTGCCGCCTATTGCGCCCAATGCGGTAACCACCGGCCCGCCCGCAATTTGCGACCCGGCCACGCCTCCAGCAGCACCGCCGGTGGCTGCGCCCACAATGCCGCTGGCGCTAATCATAACCTGTCGCACACCGATAATAACACCCCGCTGCACATTGGCCTCAACCTGTGCGGCGTTGGACGCATAGGTGTTGGGGGAATAGCCCTGGTGGCATCCGGTAAGAAAAAACGGGAGTGCTAGAAGGGGGAAAACCAGGCGGCGCAAGGAAAATCCGTATATTATGAAAGACCAGCTCAATATAATCCGCAGAACATGCTCTGTCACGCCTGGGCTGGTTAAATGCCTGACAGAAGCAAGTCTTAATTAATCAATTAATTATTTAAGGTTTCAGCCGATACCCGGTCTTGAACATCCAACCGATCAAAGCAAGGCAGATGGCCATGAACACGCCGGTGAAGGCCAGGCTGAGCCCAACCCCAATCTCTCCGGTGCCAAAGAAACTCCACCGGAACCCGCTGACCAGATAAACAACCGGGTTGAGCAGGTTAAATGTTCGCCAGGGCTGCGGCAGCATGTCGATTGAATAAAACGCGCCACCCAGAAAGGTAAGCGGCGTGATGATGAGAGAAGGTATGATGGCCAATTGCTCGAAACTCTGCGCCCATATGCCAATGATGAAGCCAAACAGGCTGAAGGTGATGGCGGTGAGCAGCATGAAGGCGATCATCCAGCCGGGGTGCAGAATATGCAGCGGCGCAAAGAAGGTTGCGGTGCCCAGAATGATAAGCGCCAATAAAACCGATTTTGTTGCCGCCGCGCCGACATAAGCCAGCACGATCTCCATGGCAGAGAGAGGTGCCGCTAAAATCTCATAAATTGTTTTTGTGAATATCGGGAAATAAATGCCAATGGAGGCGTTACTGACGCTTTGGGTAAGAATGGTCAGCATGATAAGGCCGGGTACGATAAACGCGCCGTAGCCAACACCGCCGACATGTTGAATGCGCGAGCCGATGGCGCCGCCAAATACAATAAAATACAAAACAGTGGTGATAACCGGCGTGGCGATGCTCTGCCAGAAGGTGCGGCGCATTCGCGCCATTTCGGCACGGTAAATTGTCCAGATGGCGTGGTGGTTCATGCTGCTTCTCCCACCAGGCCGACGAAGATGTCTTCAAGCGAGCTGCGGCTTGTGTCCAAATCCCGGAAATCTATGCCGAGCTCGGTCATGCGGCGCAGCAGGGCTGGAATGCCGTTATCCTCCGCATTGGCATCGAACGCGTAGGTAAGCACCTGGCCTTGCTCGTCGAGCGCCAGCTCCCACGGGTCCAGCCCGGCAGGGAGATAGGCAAGTGGGTGTTGCAGCATGAGGGTGAGTTTGCGTTTTCCGAGCTTTTGCATCAGCGCCGAGGTTTTCTCCACCAGCAATAACCGCCCCCCGGTGATCACCCCCACCCGGTCAGACATTTCCTCAGCTTCCTCGATATAGTGGGTCGTGAGAATGATGGTGACGCCTTTATCCCGCAAGCTGCGGACCAGCGCCCACATATCGCGCCGGAGGTTAACGTCCACACCCGCGGTAGGCTCATCCAGAAA
>JAGWIL010000325.1 GCA_028866335.1 Rhodospirillales bacterium | reverse complement strand
TGGGCGTAGTTCCAAAGTGCGGTGACGGTGTTGCCGTCATAATACCCCATCACCTGACCCTTGGTGCCAAAGGCACCAGCGCCGCCCGGTGTGGCCTTGCCCGTGTATTTAGGAAATAAATCCGCCTTGCCGCCGTTATAGGCCTGTTGCTCAGCGGTATAGCCGTGGTTCTGGTCAGAAGTGGCGGCCTGGGTGCGGTCCAGCCGAAAAGGGTTCGCCGCGTTGGCGCCGTTCGCCTGGTTGGTAAAATTCGGGTTGTTGCTCAGCAGATTGGCGCTGGTGAGATTATTCACCGCTGGTGTACCGGAAAGGGCAGTGAATTTCGGCTCACCCGGTGGGTTGGTCGCCTCTGGGTAGGTGGCGAAGTAATGATCGAACGAGACGTTCTCATCATAAATCACCACAAGATGCTTGATCGGGGTTTTGGTTTTTAAAAGCCCGGCTGAACCATGCCCGCTGGGGGGTGCCACCGCGCCGGTTTCACCAGCATACACCGCCGGAGCCGCCGTGAGCATGGCGCAAAGGCCGATTGCCGCGCGAAGAGATATATGTGAGCTCATTTAACCAGACCTGAAATTAGCAGTTTGAAATTGCGTGCCCTCTCTACGGTAGCGGGAAATGTTTGGATGTGACCAAATTATGACGTGTTGCGGGGCGTTTAAATCACATGGTCTGGCCGCAGGCAGCATGTCTCGGCCATCGCGGGGGTTTCAAGCTGGATGGTGGCATGGCCGATGCCAAAATGCTCTCGCATTTCCTCAGCGATATATGCGAGCAGGCCCTGCCCCGCCGCCTCTTCCTGGCACACCAAATGCGCGGTGAGTGCCACATCCGTCGTGCTCAACCCCCAGATATGCACATCGTGAATCGCCACAACCCCCGGCAGGCCAAGCAGAAAGCTCTCAACGGCGCGGGGCTCAATGCCATCCGGCACGGCATCAAGGGAAAGCTTTATCGAATCCCGCAACAGAGACCACGTACCCGCGATAATAACCACGCTGATGATAAGGCTCACGGCAGGGTCAACCCGGTTCCAGCCTGTCCATAAAATCAAGGCACCCGCAGCCACGGTGCCCGCCGCCACGGCGGCATCGGCCAGCATATGGGTAAACGCCGCGCGGACGTTTAAATCCCCTTTCCGGCCAGACATGAAAAGCAGCGCGGTTCCGCCATTTACGGCGATGCCGATGGCCGCCACCACCATGATCACCGCACCCCCCGGCGCGCCCGGCGCGATAAGCCGCAGCACCGCTTCCCAGGCTATGCCGCCGGTAACCAGCAGCAGCAGCACGGCATTGCCAAGTGCTGACAGGATAGAGGCGCGCCGCAACCCATAAGTGTAGCGCCCACCTGGATGCTTTTGGCCCAACCACGCCGCCAGCCAGGCAGCCGCAAGGCCAAGCACATCGCCTAAATTATGCCCGGCATCCGCCAGCAATGCCAATGAATGCCCGGCGACACCATAAAACGCCTCGCCGATGACGTAGCCAAGATTTAATGCCATGCCGATGGCAAAGGCATTGCCAAAATTAGCCGGCGCATGGCTGTGCCCGCCATCACCATGGTGGTGATCATGGTGATGATCGTGGCCATGCGTGTGCGCTTGCTGCATTCTTGCCCCCCCTGCGGCACGGCCTGGCCCTACCCTGATATTCATAATAAGCCCATTCAGGGATAAGATAAAACCAGCCCTTCATCCTGCCTGAGAGGATTTCTCCGCTGCTCGAACGTTACAGCGACCACGCCGCGAACGAACGGACATTTCTCGCCTGGGTGCGAACCGCTCTGGCCGTTATGGCATTCGGTTTTCTGGTAGAAAAATTCGACCTTTTCCTGGAGATCGCAGCCACGTCGCTCACCAAGCATAAATTTTCAACAAGCGGCCAAGTTGTAGGTGGCATCGCGGGGTTATCGCTAATCCTGCTTGGCGGCGTTATGATGATCGTCGCCGCCATGCGATTCAGGCAAATAAGGCTCAGCATTGAATCGCCCGATATCAGGCAACAAGGTGCCGGAAAGACGGATCTTTTTCTCGTCGGCCTTTTAGTGCTGCTCGGCGGCACATTGTTCCTGTATTTGCTTTATACCGTCATCGCTTCTTTATTGTGAGCCAGCAGAAATGCGGCGATTGAGCAATGCTTAACCGCCGCAAATTCATTCAGAATGACGAAGGCCGCCCCGTGCCGTAATACTGATCGATCTCCCCAAGATATCTTTCGGATGCCCAATCAGGACTGTCCGAAACCGCATAGGCTGGTGCGCCTTTCAGGAAATCCTTGCTCAGATTCACCAGATATCCGCCATGCTGCTCGCTATAAACAAGCTGCTTCCATGGCAGGGGATGATAATTCTCGCCCATTCCCAGAAATCCACCGAATGAAAGCACGGCATACGCCACCATTCCGCTGCGCTTGTCGATCATAACATCATAGATAGAGCCAAGGCT
>JAGWIL010000324.1 GCA_028866335.1 Rhodospirillales bacterium | reverse complement strand
CAGGGCAAACATTGCCCGCAGGGTACAGCCACATATTCGGCATAGCCGCCGCCGTTGCAAAGGGCCGTTACTTTATGACCGGGGTAAAAACCGCTCGCCATCTGCCCAAGTGCCACCACCTCGCCCGCCACTTCCAGGCCGAGAATGGGGCTGGCACCTGGCGGTGGCGGGTAAAGCCCTTTGCGCTGCTGCACATCCGGCCGGTTTACCCCCGCAGCCTCAACGCGGATCAGCACCTCATCCTCCTTCAGCACAGGCAGGGGCCCGCTGGCCAGCACCATCGCCTCCGGCGCGCCAGGATGAGGAACATCGATATATCGCATGGTCTGAGGCAGCATCATACGGGCATATCACCGCTCTCATCCGCCTTGCGTCAACCCTGGCCGGGTGCGAGTGAGAGGGCGATGATGCACGCATTTCCCCGCCGAAAACTGCTTGGCACCGCCGCAGCTCTCAGCCTTGCGGGGCAAGCCCGCGCCGCCAGCCCCGGTGGCCAGAGTGCTAATGCCACCACCGCACCGCAATTCGGCGCGGCATTGCCGCTCACCGGCACCTATGCCCTGGAGGGCGATGAGGCGCTGCGGGGCATCCAGCTCGCCATTGATGCAGTGAACGCCAATGGTGGTATCGCTGGCAAGCCAGTGTCCTTCGCCCAGGTGGATATGCAGTCTCAATCCACAGCGGCTGCCGCCGTGAATGGGCTTATCTCCGGCCAGCAGGTAAACATTCTGCTTGGCAGCGGCACCTCAGCACTTTCCTATCCCGCCTCGGCGGCGGCGGAGGTGGCGCAGTTGCCGTTTATTGAACTCACCGCCCCGGCGGATGGCATCATGACGCGCGGCTTTAAATTCCTGCTCCGCACCTGCCCCACCACTTCCATGGCCGGAACCCTCGCGGCCAATACCATCAAGGCTCGGTTCGCCGGGCGAAATTTAGGGCTGCTGTTCAACACCGGGGCCACGGGTGGGGCCATCGCCGCGGCGGTCATCTCGGCCCTGAACGCGGCCAAGCTGCCCATCACGCTGGCAGCGGGATACCCTGAAGATGCCGTTGACCTCTCTGACGAGACCGGACGGATGATGCGCGCCAAGGTGGATGTGCTGCTGCACGCCGCGGGGCCGGATGACAGCCTGGCTTTGTTTCAGGCCATGAGAAGCCTGAATTGGCGGCCCGTATCGCTCATCGGCTGCGGCGATGGCTATGGGCTGCGCGATACGCATATTGCGCTGGGAGGGGCGTTGGATGACACGCTGGTCATCGCCGCGCCGTTTTTCCCCGGCCCGGCCGGGCAAATCGCGGACGCCTATACGGCCCGCTACGCCGTGCCGCCGCGCTCAGCCGAATCCTGCACCGCTTATGTGGGGGCCAAGCTGGTATTCGACACGCTGAACACAATAGGCGCCGACCCCACCAAGCTGCTCCCCGCCATGCGGAAATTAAACCTGGCGCCGGGCGTGCTGCTGAACGGCTTTGGTGCCGCGTTCGATGCCACCGGCCAGAACACCGCTAGCTTCGTAACCCTGCAACGCTGGAAAAACGGCGCACTAATTTTGGCCTAAGGCCATCTGAAACTCCACCCATTCACGCTTGGAAAGCCCGGAGCCTTCCTGCGTCACAGCCTCACCCGCCAGCATCTTCTTCACGCAATCGAGCATCTTGGCGGAGAAGGTCACCGCCCCCAGCCGGTAATCGCAGAACGCCTTGTAGCAGAGCGGCACCCAGGCCTCGGTGAGCTTCAGCATCGCCTCGGCATACACGCGGATTTCATACTGCGCATGGGCATCCGCCCGCAGCCGCAGGAAGTGGAAGAGGTTATGCAAATCCGTCTTCCAATACCATTGGGTGTAGGTGTTGAGCGTCAGGTTCATGCGCGCCAGCTCCCGCGCCAGCCCAGTCTCCTCGTCCAGCATCTCTTCGTAATGGCCGTATGTCTGTTCCGCGTCCTGGCGGAGCATGTCCATCACCCTTACGGTGGTTTCCGCATCCAGCACCTCGCCTCTTCCCTGGCGGTTATCCTTGGATTGTTTGGCCATCTGCTCGGGCGCGGGCAGGTAATAATCTTTGTCCAGAATGGAATAACGCGCGGAATATTCATTCACATTCGCGGTGCGATGCCTGATCCATTGCCGCGCCACAAAAATCGGCAGCTTCACATGGAATTTGATCTCGCACATCTCAAACGGGGTGGAGTGGTAATGGCGCATGAGGTAGCGGATCAGCCCCTCATCCTCCAGCGCCCGGCGGGTGCCGCGCCCGTAGGAAACGCGGGCCGCCTGCACCACGGCCCCGTCATCGCCCATGTAATCCACCACCCGCACAAAGCCGTGGTCCAGCACCGGAACAGCGGTGAAAAGCTGTTCCTCAAGGGCGGCCACTGTGGGGCGGCGCGTGGCGTGAGAGGCAGCGCGCGCGGCCTCGATCTCGGATTGCTGTTCAGGTGAGAGGCTCATGCCGCATCTCTT
>JAGWIL010000323.1 GCA_028866335.1 Rhodospirillales bacterium | reverse complement strand
CGGCACGTCGGCCAACATCAGCCGGTAAAGCCGCATTTGCGCCGCTTCACGCTGGTAATCCAGTTCTTCGCGGAAACGCTCGCTCAGCTCAACGTAGATATCATCCTGGATGATCGCGTTATCCATCCGCTTATAAACTGCCATGGCCATCTTCACCTGGCGCAAATCCGCCTCGATGACGCTTGGCATATCCGGGTATTGCAACTTCACGGCCACGTTCTGGCCATCCGGCAGAGTCGCGCGGTGCACCTGCCCTAAACTGGCGGCGGCCACGGCCTCACGACTGAAGGATTTGAACTTGCTCTCCCAATCCGGCCCCATCTCGCCAGACATGCGGCGGCGCACGAAGGGCCAGCCCATCGGCGGAGCGTTGGATTGCAGCTCGGCCAACTGCTTCGCATATTCTGGCGGCAGCGCATCCGGCACGGTGGACAGAAACTGCGCCACCTTCATCATCGGTCCTTTCAGGCCGCCTAAAAGCGATTTCAAATCCTCCGCGTGGCGGGCCTGGTCGGTTTTTATGCCGAACACCCGCTCGCCCGCGATGCGCGCGGCAATGCCGCCAACAGCGCCGGATGTGCGAGCCATGCGCCGCATTTCACCAAACAGGTTTCCACCCCGGTCACTCATCTTGGTTCGCTCATGCTTTTTCCAGCTCGTCGATAAAGCCTGAGATCACATCCAGCCCCTTGTTCCAGAAGGCGGGGTCCGAGGCATCCAGCCCGAACGGCGCCAGCAATTCCTTATGCCGTTTGGTGCCACCTGCCGCCAGCATCTCGCGATATTTCGCCGCGAAACCCGCCTTATCCGGGCTTTCC
The DNA here is from genome assembly GCA_028866335.1 of Rhodospirillales bacterium. The sequence goes on along the minus strand of JAGWIL010000323.1, from coordinate 1,646 downwards.
TGATAAACCGCGTAAAGCGCGTTCACCAGGCAATCCCCGAAGGCATAGGCATACACATAAAACGGCGAGTGGAAGAAATGCGAGATATAGGCCCAGAAGTTCTTATAATCCGCGGTAAAATTGAAGGCCGGGCCGAGGCTTCTGGTCTGCACATCCAGCCAGATTTCGCAAATACGTGCGGGCAGAATCTCGCCCTCGGCACGCTCGGCATGGAACGCCACCTCGAACTCATGGAAGGCGATCTGCCGCACCACGGTGTTCAGCATGTCCTCCACCTTCTGCGCCAGCATAATCCGCCGCCGCGCGGGGTCGGTCTCGGCGTCCAGCAATGAGCGGAAGATCAGCATTTCGCCAAATACACTGGCGGTTTCGGCCAGCGTTAACGGGGTGCCCGCACCCAGATACCCCTGCTTCGCCGCCAGGGTTTGATGCACGCCATGGCCAAGCTCATGCGCCAGGGTCATCACATCGCGGGTTTTGCCGTGGAAATTCATCAGCACATAAGGGTGCACGGAGGGCACGGTGGAATGCGAGAAAGCGCCCCCTGCCTTGCCGGGCCGCAGCGCCGCGTCGATCCAGTTTTTGTCAAAAAACGGCTTGATCGCCTCGGCCAGCTCCGGGTTGAAACCGCCATAGGCGTTCAGCACAATATCCCGCGCCTGAGTCCAGGAGATGGATTTATCCGCATCGGCAGGCAAGGGCGCGTTGCGGTCCCAGTGCTCCAGCTTCTCCAGACCCAACCATTTGGCCTTCAGCGCGTAATAACGGTGAGAAAGGCGGCCGTAGGAGGATTTAACCGCCCCCACCAACGCATCCACCACCTCATCCTCAACCATATTCGCGCGGTTACGGTAGGACCACGGGTGCGGATAGGCGTGCCACTCATCCTCAATCGCCTTATCCTTGGCGATTGTGTTCAGCACGAGCGCGAATAATTTCTCATTCGCCTGCATCGCCTTGGCCACTTCCTTGGCGGCCGCCTCGCGCACTGAGCGGTCAGAATCGGAAAGCTTGTTCAGCGCGGCGGAAAGGGTAAGCTCCTCGCCCTTCACCTCCACCCGCAACCCGGCGATGGTCTCATCAAACAGGCGCACCCAGGCGGAATGCCCGGTCACGTCCTTTTCCATGAATAGCTGCTCGACCACATCTTCGCGCTGATGCGGCAGAAACACTCGCAAATCCCGCAGCCAGGCGGCATAATGCGCCAGCGCCGGGTCTTGCAGCTTTGCTTCCGGCAGGCGGTTCAGCTCCAGCGTGAAAAACAGCGTTTTGGTGCCAAGCGCGGTCACCCGCTCGGCCATGGTCTGGTAGAACTGCCCGTGTGCGGGCACGGAAGAATCCGCCGAGAACAGCAGCACCGCATAGGACATGATGCGGCCAGGAATTTCCTGCAGCGCTTCATAGGTGCGAATCGCCTCTGCCAGTTCCGCGCCGGAAAAATTGGCGAGCTTGCCTTGGCAGGCGGCAGCGAACTTATCCGCCCCCGCCTGAACATGCTTCAGATCAGCTTCTATGCGGGGGTCCGTGGGCGCGGCGTAAAGGTCTGTGAGGTCCCAGCTCGGGAGAGGCGTTGTATTCCCGGTGGAAACCCCATCCGGCTGCCGCGCCATTTTATTCTGCTCCATGCCCGCTCCGTTTAAAACCAT
>JAGWIL010000322.1 GCA_028866335.1 Rhodospirillales bacterium | reverse complement strand
CCCGCCAGATAAAGGCGCGTGGGGCGAGCAAATTGGCGAAGAAAAACGGCCCGTCGCGGCGAAAGGTAAGCCATAGCAGCAAGCCGCAGCCCAAAGCCCCGGCGAGCAGCCAGTTAAACAAATCCCGCCAGCGCTTTTGCAAAATAAGCGACAACCCGGCCCCGATGGGCAGTGCGATGAGAGATTGCTTGATGAACAGCGCCACCACGAACAGATACGCCGAAAGCCGCAGTGCAAATGTGCCGCCGCGCGCAAACGCGTAAAACCCCGCTGCCTCGAACACCATGCCGAAGAGTTGCGGGTCATCTATCGCCACACGGTTGGGCATCCAGATTGCGAGCCAGAGCACGAACAAAACGCCGGTGAACGGCGCGGCGTAATGGCTAGCGGTGAACAGCCGGGCCAGCGCCCCAGCCAACCCGCCCAGCACAAGCAACGACAACAAGGCCAGGCCGCGCCCGGCAAAAAGCGGGTTAATGCCCAGCGAGGCAAGCCAGCCCAGCAGATGAAATGACAGAAACGGATAATTGGTGAAATCCAGCCCCGGCGGTGCGCCGTAAAGCGGCACATCATGCGCTGCCATCATGGCGCGCATCACGTTCCAGCCTTCATCCGAATCAAACTGCACCGGCGCCAAAGCGCGCCAGAGCAAAGGCAGGCAGAGCAAAAGCGTTAACAAGCCCAGCAGAAAAACCGGGCGTTTCCAGGATGAAAATGGCATGGCCGCCGCCTTTTGCAGCTTTTCCTGGCCGCAGCACAGCAAAAAATACGAAGCTGGACGGCGGCGGACATCTGCTTATGATTTGCCGGAACAAGGAGAAGAGTGCCGATGCGAACCATCTACAGCGCCGACCATTTGCTGCACCAAAGCCCGGGCGAGTGGATCTCCGGAGAATTCCTGCCCGCTTTCGAGAAACCTGAACGCGCCGAGCTGGTGCTGAAGCGCGTGAATGAGGTGAAGCTGGGCGAGGTGATCGCGCCCGAAGCGTTTCCGCTGGACCTCATCACCCGCATCCATGCGCCGGGGCTGGTGGCATTGCTGCAAACCGCGCATCAGGAATGGCTGGGCCTGGGCCGCAGCGGTGCCGCCTACCCCTATAGCTGGCCGACACGGGGAACCCGCACGGACAGGGTGCCGCAGTATCTGGATGGACGCCTCGGCTTTTACAGTTTTGATTGTGGCACGCCGATAACGGCTACCACCTGGCAGGCGGTGAAAGCCTCGGCGGATGTCGCCCTCACCGGCGCGAAGCGGCTCAATGCCAGGGAGGAAGCGGTGTTCTCGCTCTGCCGCCCGCCAGGGCACCATGCGGGCTCAGACCATTATGGCGGCTATTGCTTCCTCAACAACGCGGCTATCGCAGCGCAGAAGCTGCGTGATGATGGTGCCGGGCGTGTTGCCATCCTCGATATCGATTACCACCACGGCAACGGCACCCAGCAGATTTTCTACGGCCGCGATGATGTGCTGTTCGTCTCGCTGCATGGCCACCCGGACCAGGAATACCCCTACATGCTCGGCTTTGAGGATGAGCCGGGCATTGGGCACGGCGAGGGGTTCAACCTGAATTTGCCGCTGCCCTGGGGCACGCAATGGCCCGCTTACGAGGCCGCCCTCACCGCCGGGTTGGAACGCATACGGGCCTATGGGCCGGAGGCGGTCGTCGTGTCACTCGGTGTCGATACCTTCAAGGATGACCCGATCTCCCAGTTCAAACTGGACCACGAACATTTCACCCGGATGGGCGAGATGATCCGCACCCTGGGCAAGCCAACGCTTTTCGTGATGGAAGGCGGCTATGCGGTGGCTGAAATCGGCATCAACGCGGTGAACGTGCTCACCGGGTTCGAGGGCAAATGAAAAAACGGCCCGGGCAATGCCGGGCCGTAAAGTTTGAAAAATTGCGGTTCTTATGCCGCGAATTGATTCATGGTGTTGTGGACGCCGCCGGCCTTCAGCGCTGCCTCGCCCGCGAAATATTCCTTATGCGTGTCGCCAATATCCGAGCCTGACATGTTCTGGTGCTTCACGCAGGCAATGCCCTCGCGGATTTCCTTGCGCTGCACACCCGCCACATAACCCAGCATACCCATCTCGCCGAAATACTCCCTGGCCAGATTATCGGTGGAAAGGGCGGCGGTGTGGTAGGTTGGCAAGGTGATGAGATGATGAAACACCCCGGCGCGCTTTGCCGCATCGCGCTGGAAGGTGCGGATTTTTTCATCCGCCATCCGGCCGAGCTCGGTTTCGTCGTATTTCACGCTCATCAGTTTCGCACGGTCATAGGCGGAAACATCCTGGCCCTGCTCCTGCATCGCATCGAACACCTGCTGGCGGAAATTCAGCGTCCAGTTGAAAGAAGGCGAATTGTTGTAAGCAAGCTTCGCACTTGGCCATACTTGCCGGATACGATCCACCATCGAGGCCACCTGCTCGATATGCGGCTTCTCGGTTTCAATCCACA
>JAGWIL010000321.1 GCA_028866335.1 Rhodospirillales bacterium | reverse complement strand
CACGGACGGCGGGCGCGTCATCCTCCTGATCCAATTCCTCCCGTTCCTCGCCCTGTTCTATTTGATGTCGTTCTATCAGGCGCTGATTAATTTCCAGATCAGGACGGGCCGTGCTGCGAGCTGGCTCGAATACATTTTCGCAGAAAAGGAATTCTTACCCCGATGAGATTATGTTTCGTAACGCGCCTGTTGCCGATATCGGTCCTTGTCGCCCTAGCTGGCTGCGTCATGCCCCAGCAGCAGCCCGGAACCGTGACCGAGACTCAGACGACGCTCATGGAGAACATCCAGGGCTCCCTGACCCCAGTCTATAATCCCCCACCTGGCACGCCATTTCGCTGCACGTATGTTGGGGAATCGACGCCGATCTTCAGCCAGCCAGGCGACATTGGGCATAATGGGGAAGGCTATGTGACATCTCCGGTCGCAACTATGGGCAACCGGCGAGGGGACTGGCTACTGGTCGTGACCAGGACGGGGGTTATCGGGTGGGTCTATCAGCCCCACGAGATTCCGATAGCGGAAGCCCCTGGACACCCGATCGCCTACTGCCATGTGCATCAGGATGCGGCGGGACGCATTGTGTTCAACTGGCGTGGGGCGGGATCTGGGCAGTTCTAGCCCAAGCAGCTATTTGAGAGATCTATCCCAGCAGTAGCTGCCAGTGCCATCTGGCGGCTATTGCTTTGCCGGTTGCTTGGAGTTGCGTTCTACTTCAGCCAACAAATGTCGCGCAGCGGCAAGCCGTCCCGTCACCTCGTCCAGCTCCGCGGTCAGATCGTCGATCGTCCGCCACAGGGTCGAATAGCTCTCGTCAATTGACAGGGGCTGAAGACTTTCCAGAGCCATATTGAGAGCTTCGTTTGCCGTCCTTGGCGGCAGGGGTTGTCCGGCCAACCAGGCGGACAGCTTTTGGGCGGCAAGGCCGGTCAGTCGAACCGTTGCGGTCATCTGAGATTGCGGCCGCCAGTTGCGATGGCTCATGGTGAGATATCCTCCGGTCGGTGAAGCGTTACTTCGGCAGCCATTGGAAAAGCCCGAATCCCGCGAGATCGTGGATAGTCGAAAGGGCGAAGAGACCGGCGATTGCCGCGACGCCCGTGCGTGTGGCCAACGCCTGGACCCGATCGGAAGCCGGTCGACCGGCGACGAGTTCAAAGATGCAGAAGAGGAAGGCTCCCCCGTCTAGCACGGGGATTGGTAGCAGGTTCATCAGGAACAGATTCACCGAGAGCACAGCGGTCAATGCGAGAAGCTGGAACGGACCTGACGCGGCAGCTTCGCCGGCAAGATGGGCCACGCCTAGCATTCCGGTGAACTGGTCTGCCCCGTGCCCGGTGGTAACGGCGCTGGCAATCCCGGTGACAGTTTGTTCGAGCACCCCCCAGGCCCTTTCCGGCGCGAGGAGCAGGATTTCTCCGAATCCAAGACGGCGATGTCCGAGGGTATGAGCTTCGATCCCGAGATAGCCGACAATACGGCCCTCCGAGAGGCACGCCTCGAGGCGAGGGTTCAGGGTGATCTCGGTCCCCGCGCGATCAACGTCCAGCTCGACCACCTCGCCCGGGCGGGCCAGGAGCCAGCCGCTGAGATCGGCGAATGTCCGCATGGGCTTGTTGTCGGCCGACAGGATCTGGTCGCCCTGTTCAAGCCCGACCTGAGCTGCGGGAGAACCCGCGACGATCGAGGTGGCGATCGGTAGCAGCGTCACCTCGCCTCGGCCGGCGAGGATGCAGGCATAGATGGCGATGGCGAGCAGCAAGTTGGCGGTTGGGCCAGCAACAATGATCCACATCCGCGCGATCGGTCGGAGGGCAGCATAACCGTCCCTCCGATTGGGGTCCCGCTCGCCGCCGAAGGAGACGAAGCCGCCAACGGGCAGCACAGAGAGGCTCCAGACCGTCCCACGGCCATCCGTCAAGCGGAACAGGTTTGGGCCGAAGCCAATCGTAAAGCGCTCGGCGACAAGGCCAACGGATCGGGCCGCCAGATAGTGGCCGAATTCGTGGCAAATGATGAGCACATTGCCGATGATCAGAATGGCCGTGATCGACATCACCGCCAGCAGGGTCTGGGGCATGGAGCCTCCTCTCCGGAAGCCCTCGGGCGTCCAGTGCTGCGCTACGGAAGAAGAAGGGTCGGCTTAGAACGTGCCAGGCGGCGCATATTGGCTGCCGCCGCCAGCGCCCGTCGCCCATGGGGCCGTCTCATAGGAGGGGCGGTCGGCCTGAGTGGAGGGCTCAGTCGGCTTCACAATTGTCCCGTCGCGATCATAGACCGGAGGGGTCCAAATCGCATTGGACGCGCCATACCCGGCATAGGGGTCATAGACTGGGTTCTGCATCGGCGGGGGCGCCGGCGGATGGTAATCCGACACCTTCTTGATATTGCCGCTCTCGCAGGCCGCGAGGGAGAGTGTCAGGAGAGGAAGAAGAAAAAAGGCTCGGCGCATGACTGTGCTCCAT
>JAGWIL010000320.1 GCA_028866335.1 Rhodospirillales bacterium | reverse complement strand
TGTGTTGCCGGAACGGCGGGAGGTATTGGCAGTGTATTGGGGGTGTAGAGCGCCGAGGCCATCTGCACTGGAGCAGGTGGTGGAGCGGCGGGCGGTGATGCCTGCATGGGTATCGAGACCGGCGGCGGCACGGGCTGCACTGAAGCCATTTGCACAGGTGCAGATTGGGTGGGCGCTGTCTGATTCTGGGCCACGGCGGGAAGAATTGAAGAAACGGGAATGGAAACCGGCGCGGGTGAGTCCTCAGGCGGGGTGGAAACTGGTGCCAGCGAGGCAACCTCAACCGGCGCCGAGAGTTGTGAAGGCGTTGGTGCCTCGGGGCTAAACCCGCTGGGCAGAATGCCGCCATCCTCGCCCATTGGCTCGGTGTTCAGGGCCAGCTCATCCGCCACTGAACGCCGTTGGGGGTAATAGCCTTCGATATTCGGTGCGATCATCGCGACGTAATTAATCGTTTCGTCGGGCAGCGGTTCATTGTTGTTCATGAAGGAATCAAGCCGCCCTGGCCCGGCGTTATAAGCAGCCAAAAACCCAGGTGAACCGTAGACTTGATACATTTCATGGATATAGGCGGTGCCCGCCATGATGTTGTCATACGGGTTGAACGGGTCGTTGCCGAGGCCGTAGCGGTCCGCCATTTCCTGATAGGTGCCGGGTTCAAGCTGCATCAGCCCCATCGCCCCGGCGGCGGAAACGATGAGCTGACCGCCGCTATATTCGTGCCCGCCGGATTCAACGCGCATCACCTGGCGTATCCACATCGCCGGAATGTCGAAATGCGCCGCGGCGATTTTAATATAGGGTCCCCAGGGGTCGCCGGGCGGGCCTGGCGGATTATAGTTATGTGCGGCATGGGCGAGGTAATACGCGGTGGTTTCGCTGGTATAGCGCGCACCCTGGCCGCCACCGCCGGCACAGGCGGAAAGCAATGCCAGCCCGGCGCAGCCAGCCGCCAGCCCAGGTTTCAGCCGTGCCATTTTCCGCACAATAATATTGGCCAGAATTCTGGTTGAACCCAAGGTTTAAAGCCTCCACGCAGCCTGTCCGCCATTGAGTTACGGTATTTCGCTCAATAATGGCTTAAAAAAGGCGTTGTAACCTCTTAAACTAGGCCGAATCTTAGGGCAAGAAAAACCTGCATGGCGTGGCGCTACCGGATGCCCTAGCCGCCGTGCTAGCAAGTGCCATGCGCGGGTTTCTTTTATATTTTAGCGGTTTGGTTCTGCTGACGGGCTGTGCGGCCCCACAACCTGTGGTGCAACGTACAACAACACAAGACGGGCAGGTTTACCCGGCAAAAGTGCTCGCAACGCGGCCGGTTTCAGCCGGGCTGGCCTTGGCCCAGGTGATGCAAACGCTGGGTGAGCCGAATGCCGCGCCAGGGGTGGGCGCCCAGGAAGTGATCGTACAAATGCCCGATGGGTCGGTAAAATCTCTGGTGCCCCCGCCCGGAACCGCCCTGGCAGCACTTACGCCGGGGGCGAATGTGCTTATCAGCGAAACGCCGCAAACGAGCATCGTGGTTCGCTAACCGCGTGGCTGATAACACTCTGAAAAAACTGAACTTGCCCGGAATGCCAGCGTAAACTCCTTGTCATGAGCGAATGCAGCAATTGAAGCCGCGCTTCGGTTCGGCTAATCGGCAGCACATGAATATGCTCGTGCCGGATTCCGGCCAGGTTGAGGCGGACCTTGCGCGATCCGCCAGGTCTTCTTCCCAGCCGGTTATTATCGCCGCATCCCACACCTGGCGCGGCCGTGCGGCTTCGGCCGTGCAAGACCTGCGGGAAAGCCTGCGCCTTTGGCCCCTTGTGTGGACACTCAGCCTCTTCGACATCCGGCTCCGCTATCGCGGCTCGTTGCTGGGGCCGTTCTGGCTGACGCTTTCCACCGCGGTGATGATCGGCGCCATCGGCTTTGTTTATTCCCGGTTGTTTCACCAGGATGTCGCGGCATATCTACCCTTCCTCGCCGTCTCGCTGGTGCTGTGGAATTTCATCAACATGATCACGTCTGAGGGGGCGGTTTGCTTTTCCGTCTCCGCCGATATGATCCGCTCCCAGCGCATGGCGCATACGGTGCACCCGGCCAGGGTTGTTGTGCGTAACCTGATGGTGCTGGCGCATAACCTGGCGGTTATTGTCGTTGTGTTTATCATCTACCCGCCGCATCTCAGTTGGTCTCTGCTGAGCGAGCTGCCTGCGTTGGCGTTATGGGCGCTGGATGCTTCCGCCGTGGCCTTGCTGCTGGGGCTGGTTGGCGCGCGTTACCGGGATGTGCCGCCGATTGTCGGTAGCGTCATGCAAATCGCATTCTACATCACGCCAATCATGTGGAGCCCGGCGATGTTGATGAATCGCGGGCTTGGCCTCAGCCTGGCGCTGATTAAAATGAATCCGTTCTACGGCTTGCTGCAAATTGTGCGCGGGCCGCTTCTGGGCCAGCCGGTGGATGCCAGCGCCTGGACCAACGC
>JAGWIL010000319.1 GCA_028866335.1 Rhodospirillales bacterium | reverse complement strand
ATCCATTTATGGTTCTCATCCTTGATGAAAACCGGGCTGGGAATGATATCGATTATTTTTTGTAAGGAGTCCGCGGACCCCAGCAGCCGTTGATGCAACATGCCATGACGGTACAGAGCCGGAATTAATGGATTGCTAAAGCCCGGCGGCCATCCCGTCTTGCGTAAAATGTTGCTGGTGCCGGTATGGGTCCATTTTGTAAGTGCCGAGAATCTTGAACTCGGTTGAGAAGAACCCGAGCTCCTCGAACGCCAGTTGCAGGTTGCGCTGCGCCGGGTGGCCCTCCACCTCCGCCAGAAATTGCGTGGCCGTGAAGCTGCCGTTCAGCATATAGCTTTCCAGTTTGGTCATGTTCACGCCATTGGTGGCAAAGCCGCCCATGGCTTTAAACAAAGCGGCCGGCACGTTGCGGACGTTGAACACGAAGGTGGTCATCAACCCCGGCGTTTCCGGGTCCAGCACCAAAGGCTCACGCGCCATGATGTAAAAGCGCGTGGTGTTGTGGGCGGCGTCCTCAACATTCCGGCGCAGAATTTCCAGCCCGTGCATCTCTCCGGCCAACGAGGAGGCAATGGCCGCATCCTCCCGGTTGTTCAGCTTCGCCACAATTTCTGCGGCCCCCGCCGTGTCGTATTCTACCACAGGTACGGCGTTCAGCTCGGCCAGCAAATTCCGTACCTGGCCAAGTGCCACGGTGTGGGAGTGGATGCGCCGGATATCGCTGATTTTTGTGCCCTTGGGGGCCAGTAGGCAATGTTCCACGCGCAGAAAGCTCTCGCCGATAATGGAAAGCCCGCTTTCCGGCAGCAAGGCGTGCATGTCCGCCACCCGCCCGGCGAGCGAGTTTTCCGGCGGCAGCATCGCAAGCTCCGCCCGGCCTTCCCGCACCGCCGCCATCGCCGCCTGGAAGGTTTCGCAAGGCAGGGTGGCGGCACCAGGGTAAGCGTTACGGCAGGCGAGGTCTGAATACGCGCCGGGCTGGCCCTGGAAGGCGATGATGCTCATTGGCTAAGCGCCTCCCGTGCGCGTTCAAGGTCCTCTGGTGTATCAACCCCGAACGGCGCTTCCGCAACCCGGGCGGCCCCTATGCGCATTCCGGCTTCCAGGGCGCGTAATTGCTCCAGCTTCTCGCGCTGTTCCAAGGGCGAGGGCGCCAACGAGACGAATCGCGCCAGCGCGGCACGGCGGTAGGCGTAAATGCCGATATGATGCCAGAACGGCCCCTCGCCGCTGGGGATGAGAGCGCGGGAGAAATACAGCGCCGGTGCCACATCGGCATCGCCAACAAACGCACAGGCACATTTTACCACGGAAGAGGCTTGGCGTTCGGCCTCGGTAGTAATGGGCGCCACAAGCGTGCCGATATCGTAACCCTCGGCCACTGGCTTCAGCACTTTTGCGAGATAAGACGGATCAATGGAGGGCAAATCGCCCTGAAGATTCACGATCACATCATGTTTGCTCTCGGGGTCCAGGCTTTGCAGGGCGGCGAAAATGCGGTCTGAGCCCGATGGTAGGTCTGGTGCGGTCATCACGGCGATGCCGCCATGGGCTTTAACCACCGCTGCCACCTCAGCCTCAGCGCAGGCCACCGCCACCGGGCCAAGCCCTGCCGCCAGAGCCTGTTTCAGCACATGCGCGATCATCGGTTTGCCGCCAATATCCGCCAGCACCTTGCCCGGCAGGCGGGTGGAGCCGAGGCGGGCCGGAATCAGAACGATAGGGTTCAAAACCATGGCTTTCTTTGCTGCTTGCCGCCCTGCCTAAATCCCTCTACGCCTTAGTGCAACGCGTTTTAGAATACGAACCCGGGGGAAACGGATGAGCAAAGCGGGCAAAGATAGTCTGCTTGGTAACAAGATCGCGGCGGGGGTGCTGGCCGCAGGGCTGGTGCTCTGGGGTGCCAATCGCATTGCCGACATCGTCGTGAGCAATGAAGCACCGGCTAAACCCGCTATCCAGATTGCGGCTTTGCCAAGTGCCGCTCCGGCCTCAGCCGTGCCCACAGGACCGGAAAGCGTGCTGCCGCTGCTCGCCTCGGCGGATATAGCCAAGGGCGAGGCTTTTGTGCAGCAGCAATGCTCCTCTTGCCATACATTCGATAATGGTGGCGCCAATGGCGTTGGCCCTAATTTGTATGGTGTGCTGGGCGCGCCGATGTTCGCCCATACAGGGTTCAGCTTCTCCGCCGCGGTGAAGGCAAAAGCCAAGGGGAGCTGGGATTTCGACAAGATGAGCGACTGGCTGTTTGCCCCGAATGATTTCGCGCCGGGCACGGGCATGTCTTACGCGGGCATCAAAAACACCCAAACCCGGGCGGACGTGATCGCGTATCTGCGCACGCTCTCCACCCGGCCATTGCCCTTGCCAACAGCTGAAGAGGTGAAGGCCGCCAGTGCCGCCGCGGCCACCCCGGCAGCAACCGCCGCCCCGGCTGCCGCACAAGCCGCACCGGCGCAAGATTTAAACGCCCTGTTGGC
>JAGWIL010000318.1 GCA_028866335.1 Rhodospirillales bacterium | reverse complement strand
GTGGAGTTGGCGGAGCAGGTGGAGTCCAGCCAAAGCTATTTGCCGAACACGCCGATTGTGGAAACGATTCTACGGGATATCCACGGCAACAGCTTGCGGGTGATTGATTTTTGTCCGCGTTTTAAGCTCTACGGTCGCATATTCCGCCCCCCAATGCTGGTGCGCCGGTTGGAACCGCTATCTGGCAGGCCGCGTGTGACCGTGCGGGTGCGCCCGGGTTTCACTTATGGCGCGCAGCACCCGAAACCTTCCATCGGCAGTAATCATCTGCGCTTTACCGGGCCGGAATTTTCGCTGCGCGCCACAACCGATATTCCAATTTCCCATATCGTCCATGAGCAGCCATTCACGCTGGGAAGGCCGGGCACGCTGGTGCTTAGCGCCGATGAGCCGCTCGGCCAGTCTCCTGATTCCCTCTATACGCATTTTCTGGCGGAAACGCGAACCTATTGGGAAGAATGGGTCGCTAATCTGAACGTGCCGTTTGACTGGCAGGACGCAGTGATCCGCGCCGCCATCACGCTTAAGCTTTGCTCTTATGATGATACGGGTGGCATTGTTGCGGCACTCACCACTTCCATCCCCGAAGCACCGGGTTCAGGGCGCAATTGGGATTATCGCTTTTGTTGGCTGCGGGATTCGATGTTTACCATCTCAGCCCTAAACCGGCTTTCGGCCACCCGCACGATGGAAACATTTCTTGGCTTCGTGCTGAACACCATTGCCGGGACAGGTTCGCGCGAATTGCCACCGCTGTTTCCTATAGCGCCTGGCATGGAGCTTGAGGAATATATAGCGCCTGCATTGGCCGGTTATAAGGGCGGGGATGGGCCGGTGCGCGTGGGCAATGGCGCGGCTCCGCAGCGGCAGAACGATGCATACGGAGCGATTATTCTCAGTCTGACCCAGCTTTATTTTGATAGCCGGTTGAAAGTGCGCGGCGACCGGGCGCTTTATGAGCAGCTTTGCCAACTTGGCGAACTGGCGGAGCGCGTGGCCCTGGAACCTGATGCCGGGCCCTGGGAATTCAGGGGCATGGCGCGGGTGCATAGTTTTTCGGCCGCAATGTGCTGGGCTGCCCTTTCGCGCCTGGCAATGATTGCGGCTACGCTGGGGCTGGAGGATGAGGCCACGAACTGGACGCTGCGCGCGCAAAACCTGCGCGATGAAATTATGCGCCGTATTGTGACGCCGGAAGGCTGGCTCTCTGGTGTGCTGGACCAGGAGGTGGCGGATGCCTCTGTGCTGGTGTTGCCAAGCATAGGATTTATTGGATCGACCTCGCCAGAGTTTTCCGCCACGCTGGACATGGTGGAGCGCCGCCTGATGAATGGCGGTTTTGTGATGCGCTATGACGCGCCGGATGATTTCGGCCTGCCGGAAACCGCCTTTTTGCTGTGCAGCTTTTGGTATGTGAACGCTTTGGCTTTGGCGGGGCGGCAGGCGCGGGCGCTGGAAATTTTTGAAAGTATTCTGGCCGCGCGCAACCATGTTGGTCTGCTCTCGGAAGATGTGGCCCCGGCGGCTGACGGCAAGCCCGCCCAGCTATGGGGCAACTTTCCGCAAACCTATTCCCATGTTGGCTTAATTCTGTGCGCCATGCGGCTTTCGCGCGGCTGGGAGGAAGGACTATGGCGCGCCTCGTAATCGTTTCCAACCGTGTGCCGGATGTAGCTGAGGGTTCTGGCCCGCGCGCGGGCGGGCTGGCGGTGGGATTGGCGGATGCGCTGGTGCCAGGTTCGCTTTGGTTCGGTTGGTCTGGTGAGCGGGTAGCTGAACGCTCCGATGACATTCACAGCGTTGTGGATGGTGGTATCACCTACGCCACCATAGACCTGGCAGAGGATGATTACCGGGATTATTATCTGGGTTTTTCCAACGCCACGTTGTGGCCACTGTTTCATATGCTGCCGAGCCTGGTCAGTTTTGATCTCGCCGGGTACAAAGCCTATCGCGACGTGAACGAGCAGTTCGCGCGAGCGTTGCTTACGTTGATTGAGCCGGATGACCTCATCTGGATTCACGATTACCAACTACTTGGCGTTGCCGCCGCGCTGCGCGGCCTGGGTGTTGGCAACCGTATCGGGTTTTTTCTGCATATTCCATTTCCCGCACCGGCGATATTCGACTTGTTGCCGCCTGCGGCGGAGCTTTTGCGGCAGTTGCTGGCGCATGATGTTGTGGGTTTTCAGACCGAGCAAGACAGGGGGCATTTTCTCTCGGCGTTGCGCCTGGGTGGTGTTGCAATGCAGGGAAACGATGCGTTGCATGAGGGACGGTTGTTGCGCAGTGTTGTTACGCCGATTGGCGTGGATGTGGATGCGTTCAACCGGCTGGCCGTGCGCGCTGCCCGGCGCGTGGAGGCGCGGCGCGTGGTGGAAAGCCTGGCTGGCCGGGCGTTGATGATAAGCGCTGACCGGCTGGATTATACCAAGGGCCTGCCTGCGAGGTTCGATGCCTATGGCCGGTTTCTCTCGCGTTTT
>JAGWIL010000317.1 GCA_028866335.1 Rhodospirillales bacterium | reverse complement strand
CGATTGTGGGCTCATCGAACTCTGCCACACACTCAAAGGCCGCATCGGTGTCGTTGTAATTATTGTAGGAAAGCTCCTTGCCCTGGGCCTGGGTGGCGGTGGCCACGCCAAAACGCGCCGGGGAGGAGGTGTAGAACGCCGCCGATTGGTGCGGATTCTCGCCGTAGCGCAGCTCCTGCTTCTTGGTGCCGGAGAAAGAGACGCGCTCTGGGTAGGTTTGGCCAAGCTGCCCCGCGAACCAGCCGGAAATGGCGGAGTCATAAGCTGCGGTCCGGGCATAGGCGGCGGCGGCCAGGCTGCGACGGGTGGAAAGCATGGTGCCGCCATGGGCCGCCAACTCTTCCAGAACCTTGGCATAATGCGCGGGTTCGGTAAGAACGGCGACACTTTCATGGTTCTTGGCGGCGGAGCGGATCATCGCCGGGCCGCCAATGTCGATATTCTCGATGCAATCGTCAAACGCGGCACCGCGGGCCACCGTGGCTTCGAAGGGGTAGAGATTGACGGCCACCAGGTCGATGCTCTCGATGCCGTGCTCGGTCATCTGGGCGATGTGGCTGGGGTCGTGCCGCTTGCCGAGAATGCCGCCATGCACCTGCGGCACCAGGGTCTTTACCCGGCCATCCAGGATTTCGGGAAAGCCGGTATGTTCGGAAACCTCGGTGACCGGCACGCCGGCCTCGCGCAGCATTTTGGCGGAGCCGCCGGTGGAGAGGATTTTCGTGCCGGTCGCGGCCAGGGCCTGGGCAAATTCGACGAGGCCGGTTTTGTCGGACACGGAAATAAGAGCGGTGCGGATGGGGACGATGTCTGACACGAGGCGGCTCCGAAATACGAAATTGCGATGCCCAGGCGCGCGGCGGATTTCCTCACGCTCCCCGATGGTAGCCATCTGAGCGCCAGTTACGTGAAGATGGCGCGGTTTCGCATGGGCGAAAAGCGGATGCAAGCGGGTTGCGGCGGGCGTGACGCAGGCATGTCTAAAATTTAAAGCTTGGCGACTGTGGCAAAATTGTCGCAGTATAAGCTAATACTGCTGCATGAATAGAGCGGGGGCCGGGGTTGAATGTCTGGCCAATGCATTTCTGGAGGTAGGTGGCGTGATCTGGCAGGAAAGACGCAAACAGGCTGTCATGATGATCGGCGTTGCTGGGCTGGCCAGCCTTGGGGCCTGCGCTTCGCCCCCGAAGGCACAGACGGCCTCAAACGATGTTACTCCTGCTCCAGCGAGCTTTTCAGTCCAGACGCCGATCGACAAAATTGCGGCGGATCAACGCGGCAAGGCGGTGCTGGACCGTGATGTGCCGGGGGTGATGTCTAACCCGCATTATGTGATGTTTTCCTGCATGAGCCTTTCGCAGCTGGCCTCGCTCTCGGGCGGGCGGCTGACGAAGTCCAAGTTGAACCAGGTGAATTCCGACCTCGCCGAGCTTTCACCTGGCCAATAATGCCTCTGCCGCCTCAAGACGCGTTTTTCCTGAGGGTTTCGTAAATATTCATGGTTTTTTGGCAGACGATCTCATCTGAGAAATTTTCAAGCACGCGTTTTCGCCCGGCGGCACCCAAGCGCGCGCGCAAGCCCGGATCGGCGATGAGCTTGCTCAGCGCATCTGCCAGGGCGGCGGGGTGGCGCGGCGGCACCAGGAAACCAGTTTCATTGTCGATCACCGCTTCGCGGCAGCCGGGAATGTTTGTGGCCACCACCGGCAGCCCCGCGGCCATGGCTTCCAGCACGGCTTTCGGCAGGCCCTCCCGGTAGCTGGAGGGCAGGGTGAAAACGTGAACCTGGCGTAGTAGCCCGGCCATGTCCTTTACTCCGCCGAGCCATTTCACGATGCCTTCGGCTTCCCAGCCGCGCAATTCGGCCTCGGTAACGGGGTTGGGGTTGGAAAGATCTGGCGCGCCCGCCAGCCAGAATTCGGCTTTGCCTTTCAGCAGCCGCGCGGCGGCAACAAAATCAGGGATGCCTTTTTCCTGAATCATGCGAGCTGCCAAGGCGATGCGAATGGTGCCCTCCGGCTCCGGCGCGGGCGCGAAACGGTCAATATCCACGCCTGCACCACGGATAAGCCGCGTGCGGTCCCGCCGGACCATGCCGCCTTCAACCATCGCGTTAAGATCATCCGGGTTTTCAAACACCGCAATGCCGCGCTTGGGGCTCATGGTGGTGCGCAAGGCCAGGGTGACGAGGGGTTTGAGCAATTTTGCCAGCAGCTTGTCTGATGAATAAACGAAGCCGAGCCCCACGGGGGCATTCACCACCGCCGGCACGCGCGCCAGCCTCGCGGCAATGCCGCCGAAGATAATGGGCTTGAGGGCGACATGGTGGACCACATCCGGTTGCAAACGCCGGTAGAGCCGCGCTAGCCAGAAAGAAAAAGCCAGCTCTTTGAAGGGGTTGAGGCGCGTGCGGTTCAGCTCTGCGGCGTAAAATTCGATGCCGGAGGCTTCAATTTCCCGGAATGCCTCGTTCCGGCGGGAGATGAGC
>JAGWIL010000316.1 GCA_028866335.1 Rhodospirillales bacterium | reverse complement strand
TGAAGCGTTCCGTCCTCCAGCTTGGTCACGTCGTCGCTGGCATAAGCGCTGGCGGTTAACGTGGCACCCTGGCCAAGCTGTTCCAATACCTGGGATAAATCCTGCTGTGCCACCGAAAAAATAACCGTGGTTGGGCTAACGCTGGTTACCACCGCGAGCCCGGTGCTGCTGCCAGACGTTACATAATTGCCAATATCCACCAGCCGTAAGCCCACCCGCCCCGCCACCGGAGAGGTGATGTGGCAATAGGCGATGTTCAGCTTTGCACTGTCGATATTCGCCTGGTCTGATTGCACCGCCGCCGCATCCTGGGCAGCAAGAAACATCTGGTCCGATACCTGTTGGGCGGAAATGCTGTCCTGTGCCGCCAACTTTTGGTAGCGGGCAAGGTCTGAGCGCGCCTGGCCTAGGCTAGCCTTATCCTTGGCCAAAGCAGCCTGATATTGTTCAAGCTGGATTTCGTAAGTGCGCGGGTCGATCTGCACCAAAAACTGGCCCTTGCTCACCATCTGCCCTTCGATGAAACCGATCTGGGTGATGTAGCCGCTTATCTGCGGCAATATGGTTACCGTCGCCAGGGGCGTTACCGTGCCAAGTTCATCCAGCGTCACCTTCATCGGCCCGCTGATAACTTTGGCCACACCAACCGCCTGCGGCGCGGGGCCGCCGGATTTTTTCTGCTGCCCTGAATGGCGCCACCAGATAAATGCAACCAGGAGAATGACGAGCCCCGCAACAATCCAGCGGCCCTTGCCACGTCTTTGCCGTTTTAAAGCTTCCGCCACGTGCGCCCGCCCCCGTCTCTCTTCGGGGTAAAGCTATAAGGTTCCAAATCCGATTTGTCCTCTCCCGGTGTTTACCGGTAGATGACAAATCGTAACCGTCTCACGGCAAGGACGCAAAATCCAGGCTGGGAGCTGGCATTCCGGCTGCCCAGGGCAACACGGCGAACAGCCCCGTGGCGGCTAAACTGGCCGCAAGCACCAAAAGGGCGCGCCAGATATTCAGTTGTAAACCGGTTTTCAGTACAAACCAGCGGTTCCAGAGCAGGTAAAGTGCGACAGCCCCCAGCACCAGCTTTTCCGCACGAATGAGCGGCAGGCCGGTTTGCGCGAGAATGGAGCCCAGCAACGCCGCCAGAAAAATGGCCGGCAATACCAGCCAGAAGCACCAGTTGAGCGCCGTGGCCGTGCGCAGCCAGAGGCTCGTTTTGCCAAAAAGCTTTGAGGATTCATAAACAATCAGTGGCAGCGCCAACACAGCGCAAAGCCGCGAGAGCAGGCCAATGAGGGCGACCTGCCAATCTCCGCTCAGCGAGGTGATGGCGGCACCCACTAGCGGAAACGCAATTAAAGGTGCCAGCGAGGCGGAAAACGCCTCCTTGTCACCTGAAAACTCCGCAAGCCCCGTTGCATCGCCGCGTGCCAGTTTCGCAAGACCTCGCATAATCATCCGCAGAACTCCCGGATGAGCGCTGCGTAAATCTCGGTTAGCTGCTCAAGCTCGGCCACCGGCACCGCCTCATCCACTTTATGCATGGTGGTTCCCACCAGTCCGAACTCCGCCACTGGGCAGTAGCGGGCAATAAACCGCGCGTCGGAAGTGCCGCCGCCGGTGTTGCGCTCTGGCACCCGGCCCGTGACAGTTTGGATGGCCCGCACCAGCGCGCCGATCTCATCGCCTTGGTGGGTAAAAAATGCTTCACCCGAAATTTTCGCTTGCAAAATCGCATCAGGCGCATGGCGCGCCAGCACATCCTTCAACCACGCCGTTAGCGAAGCGCCGGTATGCAGATCGTTAAACCGTATGTTCAGCCTGGCCACCGCCTCACCGGGAATCACATTCGTCGCCTTATTGCCAACATCGATGGAGGTGACCTGCAATGACGATGGATCGAAGAATTCCGATCCCTCATCCAGCTTTGTGCCCATAAGCTCGGCCAGCACCGGCACCAATCTATGCACCGCGTTTTCCGCCAGATGTGGATAGGCCACGTGGCCCTGGCGGCCAGGCATGATGATGCTGGCGTTAAGGCTGCCACGGCGCCCGACTTTTACCACATCACCCAGCCGGGACGTGGAGGTTGGCTCGCCCACCACGCAGAAATCTGGGATTTTGCCTTGCGCCTGCATCCATTCCAGCACGCGCACGGTGCCGTCCACCGCGTCAGCTTCCTCATCACCGGTAATCAGCAGCGAGACATGCCCCGGCGCACGCGAACAGGCGGCAACGAAGGCGGCAATGCCGCCCTTCATATCTACCGCCCCGCGCCCATAAATCACGCCATCCTGCTCCGCGCCCGCAAACGGGCCGTGAGACCAGCCTTCGCCTGCCGGCACAACGTCCGTATGGCCCGCGAAACAAAGATGCCGCCCTGGGCCAGCCCGCTCGGCAAAGAAATTCTGAATCTCGCCGAAACGCAGCTTTGTTATCTCAAATCCCAGCCCTTCCAGCGCGCTGATCAGCACGCCTTGCGCCCCGGCATCCGCCGGTGT
>JAGWIL010000315.1 GCA_028866335.1 Rhodospirillales bacterium | reverse complement strand
TAGTGTAGCCAGATTCTTAAGCCTGAGTCCAACACAGCGTTAAACTTATCCACGGGATTTTATGCCCTGGTAGAGCCGCGCCAGGGCCGCGCCGAGCGCACCGGTCGGCAGGCTCTCCGGCGGGGGTGCTGGGGTTCGGGGTGCGGGGCGCGCGGGCGGGGTGGCGGCCGGGCGTGGCACCTGCTGTTCAAAGCGCAACCGCTCCACAATGTTTTGCCCCAAAGCCATGTTCAGCCGGGCGATGATCTGCGGTGCCGCCATTTGCAGCTCCAGCGCCGTGGGGCCGGTGCAGCCGAGCGTTAAGGTGCCGCCAGCGAATTTCACCGGTGTGGCGCGGGCGGCCAGCTCCGGCCCGGCGAGCTGCGGCCAATCCGCCAGAATTTGTGCGGCGGCGGGCGCGCGGCGGCGAAAGGCCGGGCGGGTGACCGGGGCCAGAATCGCCGCGATGCCGCGCGGGGCAAAATTGCGCGGCGCTGGTTCCTGCGGCACAATCGCCACCCGTGGCGCCCGCTTCTTCTTCCCTTCCTCCGGCACGGAAACTCCTCACCTGGTATGCCCGGCACCGCCGCCATCTGCCCTGGCGCGCCATGCCCGGAGAAGCCGCCGACCCTTATGGCGTGTGGCTTTCCGAGATTATGCTGCAACAGACAGTGGTGGCCACCGTGAAGCCCTATTACGCCAAATTTCTGGCGGCGTACCCCAATGTGCAAGCCCTGGCAGCGGCCAGCGTGGAGGATGTGTGTGCCCTCTGGGCGGGGCTTGGCTACTACGCGCGGGCCAGAAACCTGCATAAATGCGCGGTTGCGGTGGCGGGGCTGGGCGAATTCCCAAATCGTATCGAAGCGTTACGCGCCCTGCCGGGCATTGGCCCTTACACCGCGAATGCCATCGGGGCCATCGCCTTTGGCCTGAAAGTACTGCCGGTCGATGGCAATGTGGAACGCGTGGTCGCGCGGTTATTCGCCATTACTGCGCCTTTGCCGGGGGCTAAAAAAACCATCGCGGCGGCGGCGGAAAAGCTGATGCAGGACAAAGCCGCCCAGGCCGCACCGGGGGATTTCGCGCAGGCGTTGTTCGACCTTGGGGCGACAATCTGCACCCCCAAATCCCCCAACTGCCCAATCTGCCCCTGGAACACGCATTGCCAGGCAAAGGCGGAGGGGCTGGCGGATGCGTTGCCCGCGAAGGCCAAAAAACCCGAGCGCCCGCGCCGCACCGGCGAGGCTTATGTGCTGCTGGATGCCGCAGGTGATGTGCTGCTGCTGCGCCGCCCGCCGCGCGGGCTGTTGGGCGGCATGTTGGTGCTGCCGGAGGAACCGCCGGTTAAAACCCGCTGGAAGCTGGCGGGGCAGGTGGAGCATGTGTTTACCCATTTCGCGCTTACGCTTTCTGTGCACGTGGCCCGGGTGAAAAAACTGCCGGAAGGGGCATTGCGCGCGCCCGCCGGCACCGCGCCCTTGCCCTCCGTCATGCGTAAGGCGCTTGACGCCGCGTGCAGGGCGCTCAACCATGCGAGCAATGACAAACGACCAGCATGATGGCCTGATGGTCATCGACACGCATGTAGACATTCCCTGGCCCGAAGGCCCCAGCCCGTTTGAGGATGGCCCGCGCTGTGTGGACCTGCCGAAGCTGCGGCGCGGCGGGGTGAGTGCCGTCTGCTTCGCGGCTTACATTCCACAAGGGATGCGCGACGAGGCGGGACATGAGGCGGCAACCGCCCGCGCCCGGGCGATGCTGGGGTCCATCACCGCCATGGCCGAAGGTGAGGCTGGCGGCATGTTGGCCTTAAGTGCTGCGGCGGTGGAGGCGGCCTTCGCGGCGGGCAAGCCAGGCATTATTCCGGTCATCGAAAACGGCTATGCCATCGGCAAAAACATGGCATTGCTGGATGAGTTCGCAAGGACGGGTATCCGTTACATGACACTCACCCATAACGGCCATAACGAGATCGCGGATGCCGCCATCGCTCTGCCCATGCTGGGGGACGAGGCGGAGGAATATGGCGGGCTGTCGGATTTCGGGCAATCCGTGGTGGCGCGCATGAACGAGCTTGGCGTGTTGGTGGATGTCTCTCACGCCTCCAAAAAAACCATGATGCAGGCTGCAAGGCTTTCCCGCACGCCGGTGGTGGCCACGCATAGTTGCATGAAAACTTTATGCGACCATAAGCGCAATCTGGATGACGAGCAGCTGGAAATTCTGGCCGCCACTGGCGGGCTGGCGCAGATCACCATTGTTTCCAATTTCCTGCGGCCTAAGGCGCGGGCGAGCGACCTCACCGTGGAAGACATCGTCGACCACGTCGACTACGCGGTGAAGCACATGGGGATAGATCATGTCGGCATCGGCACGGATTTCGACGGCGGCGGCGGCGTGCGCGGCTACATGAACGCGGGGCAAACCCCGAACCTCACCGCCGCGCTGGCAAAGCGGGGTTATGGGCGGGAAGAAATCTCCAAAATCTGGGGCGGGAATTTCCTGCGGCTTATGCGCAAGGCTGA
>JAGWIL010000314.1 GCA_028866335.1 Rhodospirillales bacterium | reverse complement strand
AATTCGATATTGTTTTCGTTCATGCCCCTCCCTTAGCGTTACAGAAGCTTGACAGGAAGCAGGTCCCGGTTTCTTTCCCGGCACATGGAACAGATTCACGCCTACCGCACCCACAACTGCGCCGCCCTCCGCGCGGCAGATATCGGCCAGACGGCCCGGCTTTCCGGCTGGGTGCACGCCAAGCGCGACCATGGCGGGTTGCTGTTCATCGATTTGCGCGACCATTTCGGGCTGACGCAAATCGTCCTTGACGCCGACATCCCCTCCTTCACGGGAGTTGAGCATTTGCGTGTCGAGTCGGTCGTTACCATCATCGGTAAGGTGGTGGCCCGCGCGCTCGGTACAGAGAACCCCAAACTACCCACCGGTGAAATCGAACTGCGCGCGCAGACCGTGATCCTCCAATCCGCTGCCGCCGTCCTCCCCTTCCAGGTGACCGGCAATGAGCATTACCCCGACGAGCTGCGGCTGAAATATCGCTTCCTGGATCTGCGACGCGAGAAGGTGCACAAGAATATCGTTCTGCGCTCAGGCGTGATCTCCAGCTTCCGCCGCCGCATGATCGAGGCCGGGTTCATGGAATTCCAGACGCCGATCCTCACCGCCTCCAGCCCTGAAGGGGCGCGCGACTTCCTGGTGCCTGCCCGCAACCACCCCGGCAAGTTCTACGCCCTGCCCCAGGCCCCGCAGCAATTCAAGCAATTGCTGATGGTGGCGGGGTTCGACCGTTACTTCCAGATCGCCCCGTGCTTTCGCGATGAAGCCTCCCGCGCCGACCGTTCGCCGGGCGAGTTCTACCAGCTCGATTTCGAGATGAGCTTCGTGACGCAAGAGGACGTGTTCAACACCATCGAGCCGATCTTGCATGGCGTTTTCGATGAATTTTCCGCCGGGCGGGATGTCGGCAAGCCGCCCTTCGAGCGCATTGCCTACGACACCTCCATGCTGAAATATGGCTCGGACAAGCCGGATCTGCGCAACCCGATCATCATTTCAGACGTAACCGAAGCGTTCCGCGACTCCTCCTTCGGGCTGTTCGCCAAAATCGTTGAAGCCGGGGGCATCGTGCGCGCTATTCCTGCACCGGGTGCGGGCGGCAATCCGCGTAGCTTCTTTGACAAGCTGAATGAATGGGCCCGCGCCGAGGGCGCTGGAGGCTTGGGTTACATCACCTTCAACGAAGCCGGTGCCCAAGGCCCGATTGCCAAGAACCTGGCACCTGAACGCGCCGAAGCCATCCGCGAAGCCTGTGGCCTCAAAGCGGGCGATGCCGTGTTCTTCGCCGCTGGCAAGGCAGAGGCCGCCGCCAAGTTCGCTGGCGCGGTGCGCACCAAGCTCGGCAATGATCTCGGGCTTATTAAAGAAGGCGAGTTCAAATTCTGCTGGATCGTCGATTTCCCGATGTTCGAGTATGACGAAGAGCTGAAGCAGGTCGTGTTCTCCCACAACCCGTTCTCCATGCCCCAGGGCGGGATGGAAGCGCTGGAAACCCAGGACCCGCTGACCATCAAGGCCTTCCAGTACGATATCGTATGTAACGGCATTGAGCTGTCCTCCGGTGCCATCCGTAACCACCGCGCGGATGTGATGCTGAAAGCGTTCGAGATCGCCGGTTACGGCCCGGAAGAGGTGGAAGCCCGCTTTGGCGGTATGCTGAACGCCTTCCGCTACGGGGCACCTCCGCATGGCGGCTCCGCTCCTGGCATCGACCGTATTGTGATGCTGCTGGCCGATGAGCCCAACATCCGCGAGGTGATCGCCTTCCCGCTCAACCAGCAGGGCGAGGATTTGATGATGGGCGCGCCCGCCCCCATCCCGGCCAACCGCCTGAGGGAACTCTCCATCGCCTTGGCCCTGCCGCCGAAAGTGGTGAAGAGTTGATCGGCCCCAAACCTGTTTTTACGTGACAAACATACCGCCTTCGGCCACGAAGGCGGTATTGTTTTGTAGCCAAAGCGCAGATTAGCGTCACCAAACCTTCATGGAACCGTCATCGTAGTGTCACAGAACCCGCCTATGGAAGCGCACATGGAAATCGCGAATCACGATGTGTCGGCGCAAACCCCCTTGCCTGCTTCTCTTCATCAAATGCCAGGAAGCGAACCCCGCGTTTCCATTCGCGACCTCAATTTTTATTACGGCGAAACCCACGCGCTTAAGAACATCTCGATCGATTTCCCAGACCGGCAAACTACCGCCATGATCGGACCCTCCGGCTGCGGAAAATCGACCCTGCTGCGTGTGCTAAACCGCATGTACGACCTCTACCCCGGCCAGCGCGCCGAGGGCGAGGTGATGATGGGTGGAGATAACCTCATCGACCCGCGCCTGGATTTGAACAAATTGCGCAGGCGCGTCGGCATGGTGTTCCAGAAGCCGACACCCTTCCCCAAATCCATTTTTGAAAACGTGATGTTCGGCGTGCGCCTGCATGAGCGGCTTTCCAAGTCCGAGGCGGCGGAGCGCGTGGAATGGGCGCTCACCCGCGCGGCCCTTTGGGGCGAGGTG
>JAGWIL010000313.1 GCA_028866335.1 Rhodospirillales bacterium | reverse complement strand
CGCCGGGCGAGCTTCCGTCGCCGTTGAATTCGCCGGAGGGCGCAAAGCGCGGCGAGGGCAGCCAGCGGGAGGGTTGCAATAAGTGCCATGACCCATCTGCACCCGCCAAACGTCCTTTTGCATCTGAAATCATATCACCAGGGAGTGCGGTTGTATGACCGACGACATTAAGCGCAACTCGATCAAAACCGCCTGGAAGATGCTCGTGCATGATCTTGGTGGTGTTGATGCCACCGCCGCTGCCTGCGGTATTTCCCGGTCGCTGGTTTCGAACTACGGAAATCGCAACAGCGATTATTACCCGCCGGCACAGACCATTATCGCGGCGGAATCTGTGGCGTCGGAACCGCTTGTCACCGCAGCTCTTGCCCGTGCGCAAGGCAGGGAGCTGGTGCTGGTGGAAGCGCCGCGCGGGCGTGGTGAGCTGGCGAGTTTGTTTGCTGCATTAAGCAAGGATGTGGGTGAATTATTCGCAACCGCCGCGCATGCGCTGACGCACGACAAGCTGACGCCGAAAGAGCGCGCCGATCTGCTGCGCGAGCTGGATGATATGCGCCGCATTGCCGGTGAGACCATGGTGCTGTTGCAGCAGGATGACCAAGCGTGAAGCGGCCGTCTGTTTGGACGGATGAACGAAACAAGCTGATGCAAGTTTCAACCTCTCGCGCTCCTGATTTTGAAGCGCTTTTGCTGCGGCTGAATGCGATGCCCGGCGTGCCGATTTCCAGCGCCGCCGCCGTGAAGACGCGGTGGTATATGATGCTGAGAACCGGGCGCAAGCGCGGGGATTGGACGCCAGAGCGCACGACATTGCTGCTTGAATTAAAGGGCCAAGGTTTGCGGCCGCGCGATATTCTTGAGCGGGTGAATGAGCTGGATGGTTATCCGATCTGGTCTGCTCAAGCGGTCGAATCAAAGCTTGAACGTTTAAAGGCTCATGCTGAGCCATCGCGGAAAGTGGATAGCGTTGCGATTAAGGTCTCCCCAACTGCCCCTCCGGTTGAACATAAGCCGGAGGGGGCTTTTTGTGAGGACGATGGGTCGGGCGTTCTGCTGGTGACGTATGAAGATGCCAAGCGTTGGGCGCGGCGTGCGGGGCTGTTGGGCAAATATTCGGCGCTTAATTTAAAGCGGGCCAATGCTGTGCGGCTATGCTCTGGTCTTCCACCCTTTGCTATCCGGGGCGCGCTTTAATGGCTTGGGATGACGCGAAGATCGCCAAATTAAAGGGATTGTGGAGCGAGGGGGTAAGTGCTGCCGAAATCGGGCGTAGGATTGGGATGTCAAAAAATGCGGTGGTTGCCAAAGCGCATCGGTTGAACTTGCCGGGAAGGCCGAGCCCGATTCCGCAGCGAGGTGCCGATTATGTGCCGGTTGAGAAAGTGCGGAAGCCAACGCCGCTGCCAAAAATAACAAACGCGCCGCTTCCACCTGGGAGAATGGTTGCTTCGTGGCCTTGCCAATGGCCGATAGGAAACCCGCGAGAAGCAAGCTTTCGTTTCTGCAACGCGCGTCGAGTGGATGGAAAGCCTTACTGCGAAGAACATGCGGGAATCGCCTATGTGCGGCGCGGCGAAAAAGAGGAGGCGTGAACGTGAATGATAAAATGAGCCCGGAGAGCGAGCCGGGAAATGCTCTGATGGATTCCGCGAGGCGCATGCTGAATGTGGTGCAGGCCGCATATCCCGAATGTGACCACGCCACGCTTTCCATGGCGCTGGCCACTGCCGCGGGCATGGCGCTGGCGCGGTTTCATTGGCCGAACATGGCCCGAGACGTCGATTTCCACACCATTGGTGGGTGCATGGGCAATGGCTTCCGCCAGGGTTTTGAAGATAAGACGCGCGCGGAAGTGAGTTCATGCCGGGGGGCGGCATGAACGAGATGCAGCGTATTGAGCATCCGCTCCTCGGCGCCCGGTTGGTGGTGCCGCCGAATGATGCGCAGGCCGAGCAGGCTTTGCTGGGTGCGCTGCTTGCGAATAGTGGCCGCGTATATGACATGGTTTGCGACTTTCTGGAGCCGCACCATTTTGCTGACCCGATTCACTGCACCATTTATGAGGCGATTGCGCGCAAAGCGAGAGCTGGCGAGGTTGCCGACCCGATAACGCTTCGGCGCGATCTGGAAAATACCGGCTTGCTCGATGAGGTTGGTGGAACGGCGTATCTTGCCCAATTGCTGAGTGCGATGGTGGGCATAATAAACGCCAAGGATTATGCCCGGTTGGTGCGTGACGCCTGGGTAAGGCGGCGGCTGATTGATGTGTGCTGTGAGACTGTCGACCGCTGCTTGACGCCGCAGGACGGCGAAACGGGGCAGGATTTGGTCGAGGCGCTGGATGGCGGGCTGACGAAAATTGCCGAGGGCGCTGGCGAGACTAAGCCGCTGCTGAGTGCGGCCGAAGCTGTAAGCCATGCGCTGGATAGCAGTTTGGAGGCGGGCGGGCGTGAAAGCCCGCTGGCCGGCATCACGACAGGATATGATGCTCTGGACCGCATGACGGGCGGTTTTATGCCTGG
>JAGWIL010000312.1 GCA_028866335.1 Rhodospirillales bacterium | reverse complement strand
GCCTCCGTTAAAATATTGGCCAATAATTTGAGGGCAGCGGGCGGCGATAAAAGCAAAGCCTCGGCCATGTATTTTGATGGCCCGAATGCCAAACAGTTTGGCCCTGGCGCATATCAGTACGTGCAGAAGGTGGCGAACAATTACAATGCATTGGAGCAATCCCCGGTGGCATCTTCCTCTCAGCCATCCCAAACGCCAGCCCTCGACGCGCTAATTCAGAAAGCGCAGGCGCAAGTTAATACGCCACAGCAAAGCGGTGCATCTGATCAGGTGGCCACACCCGCGCTGGATGCGTTGGTGAACAATGCACAAGCCCAACTGGCTCAGCAATCGCAAGCGCAGGCCAAGCAGGGTGGCATAGGCGCCAATCTAAAGGCTGGGTTAGAAGATGTACTCATTGGACCCGGTGAGGCGCTGGACAAAGCGCTAAATGGCACTGATGTGGGCACATGGATGCAGCGGCACAACATGCTTGCAACTCCCGCGCAAGATGCCGCGACTTATCAGCAAGATACTTCGAACCTTGGCGCAACCCTCCCGGATCAACTCGCCCGTGGCGCGGGTCAAATCATCGGGACAGCCCCCCTTCTGGTTGGCGGCGAAGGCGTGCTGAATGCCGGTGCCGACGCCATTAAAGCTGGATTGACAGGGAGTGCCGGGGAAGGGATTGGTAATGCAGCGCAAGCCGCTGCCCGCTTTCTAACCGGGAACGCGGGCAAAGGAATTGTTGGAAAGACTCTGAGCTTAGTCGCGCAGGGCGCCGGGCAGACCGCTGCATTTGACGCGCTCACGGGACGCCCCGTTACGCCCGCGGGAGTTGTTGTTGGTGCAGTGGCGAATCCACTCTTGGCTGGCGCAGGATCGCTCGCTGTGGGGAAAGTAGGTGATATTGCGAACACCTTCACCCCCAAAAGCACCCAGGCGGCGCGTACCGTGGCAGGTGCGCTCCAGATGGACAACGCCTCTGTGCCGGAACTTCAGACCATTGGGCGTAATGGTAATGCCGTGGTGGATGTGGGGGGTCCGAATACTCAGATGCTTGCGCAGAGCATCGCGCAGAAGCCCGGGGAAGGGAGCGCTATTCTGAACAGTGCCTTGGAAAGCCGGGTTCAGAACGCGCCGCAAGCCGTGCGGAGTGCCGTACAGGGCGCGCTAGGAAGTACAGGGGATATATATGACCTGGATGCCTCCGTGGCGGCTCAGCAGAAAGCCGCCGCCAGTCCACTCTATGAACGCGCTTATTCTGTTGGTCCGGTATGGAACGATAAACTGGCTTCATTGCTTCAACGCCCTTCTGTGGCGGCGGCTTGGCGCAAGGCACAAAATATTGCCGGCGATGAGGGGATTGACTTGCCTCAAGTGTTCAATACTGACGAAAGCGGCAAGATTACGGGAGTAGAAACAACCCCGGACATGCAAACCTGGGATTATATCAAGCGCGGCCTCGATGATGTCGTGCAGGCGCATCGCAATCAACTTACCGGCAAGATTGATACCGATGCGGCCCGAAGCGCCAACAATGTCAAGAATGAACTGGTCAGCGCATTAGACGATGCCAATCCCGCCTATGCAGAGGCGCGGGCTGCTTATGCCGGGCCCGCAAAAGTGCGTGATGCCATCCAAATGGGCCGCAAGGTTTTCAGCCAGGATTCTGAGGTTACCCAAAGCCAGATCGCCAAAATGTCGCCAAGTGAGAAATCGGCATTTCAGGCTGGCGTGGCGCGTGCCGTCTTGGATAAGCTCCCTGATCCCGAGCAAACGGGCAAAAATGCTGTCAGCAAGTTGCTGAATACGCCGCAATTCTCTTCTAAACTGAGTGTTGCCTTCGATAATCCCCAGCAATTCCAGCAATTCACGGAACTCTTGAATGATATTGGCAACCAAGCCGCCAGCCGCAATACAGTCTTAAAAGGCTCGCAAACAGCAGCGCGTTTGGCCGCGCAAGGTCATGATTGGAGTGGGGTGGCGCGGCGTGCACTCTTTAACGCCTTGGCGGGTCATCACATTGGAGCGGCAGCGGAGCTGGGTGCGGGTGTCATGCGCCAGAGCGCGGCGGAAGGTGATCCGGCACTCGATGCTGAAATTGCCAAACTGCTTACCAATCAGGACCAGGGGCAAGTAGCCGCGCAATTGCGCAAAGCTGTTCCATCTCGCACACGGCGGGCGCTAGGGGCACTTACCGGAGGCGCGGGAGAAGCAACGCGCCTTTATGCACTGCCTGCCTTGTTGCAGCCAGCAGGTTCAGCGCAATGATCAGCGCGAGATCAGCTTAAGCGGAATATACACCACGCCGAAGATAACCGCGAAAACCTTAAAGCAATTGAAGTACATTTCCCATGTTGCGCCGCCTGGATAGCCACTCAGGGAAAGAAACAAAAGCAATGGAATAGGAGCCGCAATCGCAGCGGCGACTTTCTCAGCCATTTTTCACCTCACCAAAGGACTATACCATGGCCTCGATCCTCCCCCAAGGCAAGACGCAATTTTTCGATAACTCCGGCAATCCTCTCGCGGGCGGCAGCGTTACTTTTTATTCGCTCG
>JAGWIL010000311.1 GCA_028866335.1 Rhodospirillales bacterium | reverse complement strand
CGACCTGTCGGACATGCCGCTGTCGGTCAAGACTGCGCTGGCTGCCTATCGTCGGTGGGGCGTGCAGTGATCGGCCTGAATATCGTCGGCACCGAGCAGGTGCTGGAAAAGCTCGGCACCGTCACCGCCAAGGTGCGCATTGCCGCGAAATCCTCGCTGGATGCGTGGGCGACGGAGCTTGCCGGCTACATCAAGGCGGACAAGCTATCGGGCCAGGTGCTGAACCGGCGCAGCGGCAGGCTTTCGACGTCCGTGCATCCGATTACCGCTCACGACAGCGGGACGGCTATCAGCGCAGGCGCTGGCGGCGGTGCAGGCGTCCCCTACGCCAGGATTCACGAATACGGCGGCCTGATCCCGGCGCACACCGTCGTGGCGACAAACGCCAAGGCGCTGGCCTTCACGGTCGCCGGGGTATTGCGCTTTGCCAAGTCGGTGAACATTCCGGCTGTCAACATGCCCGAACGCAGCTACATGCGCAGCGCGTTGCGTGAGCAGGCGCCGGACGGTATCGCGCAGCTTCGCGCCGCGGTCAAGGAGGCGATCCTGTGAGCCGCGCCACCCGCGAACAGGTCTATGCCGCGCTGTTCGCCCAGCTGGCGACGCTGCCAGGCATCGTGACGGTAAGCCGCCGCCTGCAGAACGCGCAGGACATGCAGCCCGAGGGCTTCCCGGCCGCGTTTCAGCTGCAGGGCGAGCAGACCGTGAAGTACGCCGGCAACACACCGAGCATCTACACGTTCAAGGCTGACTGGCTGCTCTACACGCACAACTCCGACCCGACCGTGACGCCGACAACGCAGCTGAACGCGCTGATCGACGCCGCGACTGCGTTGCTCACCCCTTCGCCAGCCGCGCCACGCCAGACGCTCGGCGGCTTGGTCGAGTACTGCGCCATCGACGGCAACATCCAGGTGTTCGAGGGCATCCTCGGAGACCGCTCCATCGCCATCCTGCCCATCAGCATCCTGCTGCCCGGCTTCTAAGAGGTATTCCCCGTGATTGACGAAACCGAAGCCGCGAAAGCGGAGGGCGAAGCCTCGCCCGCGATTACCCCGACGCCCGCGAAAGCGGGTTTTTTTTCGCGTGCAGAAAGTGACGTCGAGCGCGTTATCGCCGCGATCGAGCGCTGGTACGCCGCCCACTTCCATGCCGCCGCCGTCGAAGGCCGCGCACCCATCACCGCCGACGACAAGGCCGCG
Organism: Rhodospirillales bacterium; assembly: GCA_028866335.1. The sequence goes on along the minus strand of JAGWIL010000311.1, from coordinate 1,342 downwards.
CTGATTCAGCACGTCGCCGACGCCGTGGCACCCACCGCCACCAAGGAGTAACCGTCATGGCCCTTCGTTCCTTTGGCTCCGGCCTGCTGTTCGCCACCAACACCACCGCCAACTCGACCCCGGTTCAGTTCGGCACCCTGCAGGATGTCACCCTCGACGTCTCGCGCACCCTCAAGGAGCTATACGGCCAGGGGCAGTTCCCCGTGGCCATCGGCGCCGCGCAGATGAAGATCACCGGCAAAGCGAAGTTCGCGCAGGTGAACGGCCGGCTCTACAACGACCTGTTCTATGGCGGCACGTCGTCGGTTGGTCAGACGCTGCTGGCCTACAACGAAGCGGGCACGGTTCCTGCCGCCACGACCTACACCGTCACCGTGGCCAACTCGGTGACGTGGGTCGAGGATCAGGGCGTGCTGTACGCCGCGACCGGCCTGCCGTTCAAGAAGGTCGCCAGCGCGCCGACGCTCGGCCAGTACAGCGTCGCGGCGGGTGTCTACACCTTCGCCGCTGCCGACGCCTCGGCAGCCGTGCTGATCTCCTACACCTACACCACCGCGTCGGCCGGCACCACGCTGACCAACAGCAACCCGCTGCAGGGCGTGCAGCCGACCTTCACGATCGTGCTGACCCGCCAGTACAACGGCGTGCAGGAGAACACGAAGCTGTTTTCGTGCATCGCGTCGAAGCTGTCGACGCCGACCAAGATGGCGGATTGGGGCATCACCGAGCTGGATTTCTCGGCCTTCGCCAACGCGGCGGGCAACACCATCGCCACCTACCTGTCGGAGTAACGGCATGATCCCCGGAGCCGTACTCAAGTTCGGCGACACGGAGTACACCGTGCCGCCGATCAATCTGCGCATCTCGTACATGCCGGAGATGGAGGTCATCTGCAAGCCGGAAGGCGAGGTGCCGTTCCTGGACTACGTCAAGGCAGCCAGCACCGTGCTGTTCGCCCTGATGCAGCGCAACTACCCCGACATGACCCGCGACCAGTTCAACGACATCGTGGATCTTCCCCTGCTCAAGCCGGTGATGGCCGGCATGCTGCAGGTGTCGGGGTATGCTGCGCGCCCTTTGGAAGCGAAGGCGGAGCCGGTGGAAGCACCAGCCGAGCCGAGCTTGTCGGATTCATCCACGGCGCCACCGGATGGTTCCCCGACGACATCCTCGAGCGGCTGACATGGCAGGATGTGGCCGATCTCTCCGCATCGTGGCGGGATCGGCCACCCGTGCAATGGATGGTGCAGGCGTACCTCGGCATCAAGCCGCAGGGCGCGCCGGACAGGGATGACGGCGAGTTCGACCAGCTTGTTGCTGAAATCCAGGCGGGACAGGGGTA
>JAGWIL010000310.1 GCA_028866335.1 Rhodospirillales bacterium | reverse complement strand
ATTGATTTGCTTACCGACTCAAACACAACTGGAAGATGTATTTTAACCGAAGGCAACGCCAGCCGCGATAAATTAATTATTTGTTAGTAATTACGCAAACTGATGGCGGAACCAAGTCAGCACCGCCATCAGTACACTGATTTATATAGCGTCGAAACGGTCGGCGTTCATCACCTTTACCCATGCTTTCACGAAGTCGTGTACAAAAACGACATTCGCGTCATCCTGGGCATAAAGCTCGGCATAAGCGCGCAGGATGGAATTGGAGCCAAATACCAGATCAACCCGTGTGGCTGTCCATTTCAGCGCGTTGGTCTTCCGGTCGCGGATCTCATAAATACCCTTTCCCGCATTCTTCCAGATATTTCCCATATCCGTCAGGTTCACGAAGTAGTCGGTCGTGAGCGCGCCAGCCCGGGCAGTGAAAACGCCATGCTTGGTGCCAGCATAATTCGCACCCATAGCCCGCATACCACCAAGCAGCACGGTCATCTCCGGGGCTGTCAGGCGCATTAGCTGCGCCCGGTCGAGCAATAATTCCTCGGCCTTCATGCCAAAATCCTGCTTCAGCCAATTACGGAAACCATCATGCACCGGCTCCAGCACAGTGAAGGTGGCCGCATCTGTCTGCGCATCGCTCGCGTCGCCACGGCCAGGCAGGAAGGGCACGTTCACCTCAACCCCTGCTGCCTTGGCGGCCTGCTCCACCCCAACATTCCCGGCCAGCACAATAACATCGGCCAGGCTTGCGCCGCTTTGCGCGGCAATGGGTGCCAAAACGGAGAGTGTTTTGGCCAGGCGCGTTGGCTCGTTGCCTTCCCAGTCCTTCATCGGTGCCAGGCGTATGCGCGCCCCATTGGCCCCACCGCGAATATCCGAACCACGGAATGTTCGCGCACTATCCCAGGCCACAACCACGAGATCGCTGGTGCTCAAACCACTTTTTGCAATGGCGGCTTTCACCCCGGCTACATCGTAATCCTTGCGCCCTGCGGGCACTGGGTCCTGCCAGAGTAAATCTTCCGCTGGCACATCCGGGCCAAAATAACGGGCCTTGGGCCCCATGTCGCGGTGGGTGAGCTTGAACCAGGCGCGGGCGAAAACATCCTCGAAATAAGCGTGGTCGTTCATGAAGCGTTCGCAGATGGCGCGGTAGGCGGGGTCCACCTTCATCGCCATGTCGGCATCGGTCATTATCGGGTTTTGGCGCTTGCCTAGGTCGCTGGCATCAAGAGGTCTGTCTTCCTCTTTAATGTCCACCGGCTCCCATTGCTGTGCACCGGCCGGGCTCCTGCGCAGTTCCCATTCATGACCAAACAGCATTTTAAAATAGCCGCCGTCAAACTTTGTGGGCTCAGTAGTAAACGCACCTTCAATGCCGCTGCTCATCGCCTGGTTGGCCTTGCCGTGCTGGTGCGGGTTCGCCCAACCCATGCCCTGGTCTGTCACATCGGCGGCTTCGGGCGCCGGGCCCAAGGCATTGGCGTCGCCATTACCATGGCATTTGCCCACCGTATGGCCGCCCGCGGTAAGTGCGGCGGTTTCCTCATCGTTCATCGCCATGCGCGCGAAGGTCTCGCGCACATGCTGGGCGGTGCGCGCGGGGTCCGGCTTGCCGTTCACGCCTTCGGGGTTCACGTAGATCAGGCCCATCTGCACCGCGGCCAACGGGTTTTCCATGGATGCCGGGGCGCTTACATCCGCATAACGCTCATCGCTGGGTGCAAGCCAGGTCGCTTCGGGCCCCCAATACACTTCCTTCTCAGGATGCCAGATATCTTCACGGCCAAATGAAAAGCCGAACGTCTTTAGCCCCATCGATTCATACGCGATGTTGCCAGCCAGAACGATCAAATCCCCCCAGCTCAGCTTGTTGCCGTATTTCTTTTTAATCGGCCAAAGCAAGCGCCGGGCTTTGTCCAGGCTCACATTATCAGGCCATGAATTCAGTGGCGCAAAACGCTGGTTGCCATGCCCGGCACCACCGCGCCCATCGGCAATGCGGTAGGTGCCCGCCGCGTGCCAGGCCAAGCGGATCATCAATCCGCCATAATGGCCCCAATCGGCCGGCCACCATTCCTGGCTGTCTGTCATTAGCGCGTGCAAATCACGCTTCAACGCCGCAACATCGAGGGTTTTCAGCGCCTCACGGTAGTTGAAATCTTTACCAAGCGGATTGGTCTTGGTGTCGTGCTGGCTCAGAATGTCAAGATTAAGGCTGCCTGGCCACCAGCCGGTTACGGAATCTGTTGTGGTGTGGGTGTTGCCGCCATGCATAACCGGGCACGTACCCGGCACTGGTTCATTGGTGTCCAAAGTGACCTCCTCACATTTTATTTGCGAAGTGTGAGCCAGGAAAATGAATAGGTATAGTCGATTTTAATTATAGTTTTAAGCGGTAAAACCTATTAGATTGCAGCATGGCGCAAACCCCTCTGGCCGGAACCTCCCTGCGTGACCTTGAATATGTCGAGGCCGTCGCGGAACTCAAGCATTTCAGCAAGGCGGCGGCGCGCTGTAATGTCAGTCAGCCAGCCCTTTCAGAG
>JAGWIL010000028.1 GCA_028866335.1 Rhodospirillales bacterium | reverse complement strand
TGCTCGAACCTGCTGACCATCCGGCGCGACGTGCTGGAGGCCAGCGTGCTCGACGGGCTGCACCGGCACCTGATGGAGCCGGAGCTGTTCAAGGATTTCTGCGAGGCATTCACCCGCGAGGTGAACCGCGCGCGCATGGATGAAGGTGTGACGCTGGCCGCGCAGCGCAAGGAGTTGGAGCGGATCGACCGGGAGTTGGACAAGGCGATCCAGGCCATTCTCGATGGCGTTCCGGGAGCGAGGCTGAAGGACAAGATCGGCCAGCTCGAAGCCCGCAAGGCAGAACTGACGGCTCTGGTCGCGGAGGCGAAACAACCGCCGCCGCTTCTGCATCCGAACATGGCGGAGGTCTACCGGCGCAAGGTTACCGATCTTGCCACAGCGCTCGGCAACCCCAGCACGCGGCTGGAAGCAGCGGAGATGATCCGCATGCTGGTCGATCGCATCATCCTCACGCCGGAAGACGGCACGTTGTCCCTCCACCTGCGCGGCGACCTCGCTGGCATCCTCGCCGTCGCGGCTACGCAGAAGGCGGGCGGATTCAGCAAAAGACCCGGCTCCCATTCGGGAACCGGGTCTTTGGCGCATGATTTGCAAGTATCGTTGGTTGCGGGGACACGCAAACAACTTGATTTGCTCTTGCCGGGCTAGGCCGAAAGCCTCTTAACAACGCGACCTTTCTGACAGCGGGTCAGCCTATAGTTTGGCGGAGCCGGACTATGAAATCAGCGATTCGTAAACATCGTGGGAATGTGGCGATCCATATTCCCAAGGCAATGTACGATCATGCTGGCCTCGCAATCGGCTAAAACTTCACTTTCTCGCCAATTAACGAAATTTCTATCTTATCAATATTCAAGTCCAAAAAGTTCACCTTGGATGACCTACTCGCCCAGATACCCCTTAATTACGACGACTACTACGAGAACACCGTTTCTGGGCCGCCCGTAAGCCGCTATATCTAGCAATCTAAAACATCAGCGTGCGGCGCGACCACAATACGCGCCCTTTTCACATACGCTTGGTAGCTCTTGCATGTGGCTCAGAAATCGCGGCCTTAGGTTGCATAAAATCGAGTAACTGTTGAATTCGTTCCAAAACAGGCTAGGCTCGGCCTTATGGAGGTTTCGGGCAATTTCAGCTTCTTGGGAATAAAATACGAACGTCTAGCCCGCCTTGGCGCGCTGGCCGAGCGGTATTTCTTTGATGATGCCCCAGGCGCCCTGATTAAGCTACGTCAGTTAGGCGAGTTCATTGCCAAGGATGTTGCCGCACGGCATGGGCTGCTGCCCTCAACCGGCGCATCATTCGATGTGACCTTGCGTACTCTACGCGCCAATTCCGTATTGCCTACTCAGGTTAGTGGTCTGTTTTTCCACCTAAAGCAGTTGGGGAATGCTGCGGCACATGAGGATGCCGGCACCCAAGGGCAGGCCTTGCAAGCCCTCAAAATTGCCCGCGCGGCGGCCGTCTGGTTTCATCAGACCTATGACAATGCCCCCAGCTTCAAGCCCGGCCCATTTGTTCCCCCAGCTCCACCCGTGGACGCATCCGTATCCCTAAAGGCTGAGATCGAGGCACTGCGCCGTGAGGTGCGCGCGGGCGCCGACCGTGAAGCGCAATCGAAGCTGGAAGCAACGCAGGAGCGCGAGGCCAAACTGCGTGCCATCGCCGAAACCGCAACAGCGCAGGAAGACCGGGCTTTTTGGGAACAATACGCGGCAGACACCGAGGCCGGGCGCAAACAAGCCGAGGCAGCACTGAAGGTTGCTCAGGAAGCAGCCCTAGTCACGCCAGCACCGGACCTCTCGCTTCTCGCCCAGTTCGGCCAGCAACAGGCCGAAAAAATCGAGCTGGATGAGGCCAGCACCCGCATCCTCATAGATGACCAGCTCCGCGCGGCGGGCTGGACTGTGGATAGCTCCTTGCTCCGCCATGCCAACGGGACTCGTCCGTTGCCGGGCCAGGCTATCGCCATCGCCGAATGGCCAACCGCCAGCGGCCCGGCCGATTATGCACTTTTCATTGAGGGACGATGTTTCGGCGTCATCGAAGCCAAACGCGGCGCAACGGATGTGCCTGGGCGCCTTGGCCAAGCCAAACGCTATGCCCGCGACATCCTGCTCACTTCCGAAGAAGCCTTGCCCGCCAGCCCCTGGTACCATGGAAAGGAAACATTCCGCGCCCCGTTCGCCTTCGCCACCAATGGCCGCCAATTTGTAAAACAGCTTCAGACCAAATCCGGCATCTGGTTCTGGGACGCGCGACCCGACAGGGGCCCGCCGCGCGCTTTGGTTGAATGGTTCTCCCCCCGCGACCTAACCGAGCGGCTGGAGCAGGCCAAAGGTAATGTTGCCACAGAGGCAGAGCACGAACTGGGCGTAACTGGCTTGCGCCCTTATCAGAACGCGGCCATCGCTGCCGTTGAAGCCGCTGTAGCAAGAGGACAGACCAGCATCTTGCTTGCCATGGCCACCGGCACCGGCAAAACCCGCCTCGCCATCGCCCTCATGTACGAATTGCTCCGTCGCAAGCAATTCCGCCGCATCCTGTTCCTAGTCGACCGCAACGCGCTTGGCCGCCAGACCCTGGACGCCATGAGCACCACCGACACCAGCGGCTTCCTGAAGTTCGACCAAGTGTTCCCCGTAGCCGATTTGGAGCAAAAATTCCCGGAGGCCACAGACCGGGTGCAAGTGGCCACCGTACAGGCCATGATCCGCCGTGTCTTCGACGATCCGACAGCCACGCGTCCTACCCCGGGCACCTACGACCTCATCATCGTGGATGAGGCACACCGCGGCTACACGCTGGATGCCGAATTGCGCGAAGATGACCTCGCCTTTCGCAACCTTGAGGACTATCTTTCCGCCTATAAGCGCGTACTGGAATATTTTGATGCCACGCGCGTCGCCCTCACCGCCACCCCGGCCCTGCACACGCGCGAAATTTTTGGTCATCCCGTCTATCGCTACAGTTACCGTCAAGCGGTCATCGACGGCTACCTGATCGACCATCGCCCCCCCCGGCGCATCACGACCGCCCTCAGCCAAACCGGTATCGTTTTTGCACCAGGCGAAGAGGTGAGCATCATCGACCCGCGCACCGGGCAAGTCGACCTGTTCAACCTCGAAGACCAAGTCGATTTCGAGGTCTCGGAATTCAACAAAAAAGTCTATACTCGCCCTTTTAACCGCGCCGTGGCCGAGGCTATCGCCCAGGAATGCCCACCGCGTGAGTTGGGCAAAACCCTGCTCTTCGCCGCCCGCGACGACCATGCCGATATTCTGGTCGACGAACTGCGCGCCGCGCTGGCGCTGGCACACGGCCCGCAGCCGCATGACATCGTGGAAAAAATCACCGGCAAGGTGGACAAACCCTTGGACCGCATCAAAGCGTTCAAGAACGACCCCCGCCCTAAATATGTCGTCACCGTGGACCTGCTCACCACCGGCATCGATGTCCCCGCCATAACCAATCTCGTCTTTGTTCGCCGTGTGAACAGCCGCATCCTCTATGACCAGATGATCGGCCGCGCCACGCGCCGCTGCGACGAGATCGGCAAAGAATATTTTCGTATTTTCGACGCAGTGGATATCTACGCCAACCTGCAAGAAGTGACCGACATGCGCCCAGTGGTGGTGAACCCGGCGCTGACCTTCACCACTCTGGTGGGGGACTTGGAGCGTGCCGCCACGGAAGAGGACCGCGCCTTCGTCCGCGACCAGATCGTCATCAAACTGCGCCAGAAATTCCGTCAAATTGAGGGAGAGCCGCGTGAGACTCTGGAAGCCGTACTGGGGCCGCTTGATGCCTTGCCGGGCCGGCTGCGCGATGCACCACCCGCCGAAGCCGTTGCCTTATTCCGCCAGCACCCAACCCTTGCCGCCACGCTGGATGCCGTCCGCCCCGCCCGTCAGCACGGCGGCATGTACATCTCGGAACATGAGGACGAGCTGATCTCTGTGGAGGATGATTTCGGCGGCCGCGCCAGCCCGTCGGACTATTTGGACGCCTTCGAGCATTTTGTCCGCAACAACATGAACAGTGCTCCCGCCCTCATTGCGGTAACAAAGCGCCCGCGCGAGCTCACCCGCAAGGAGTTGAAAGAGCTGGCCCTGTTGCTGGACGAGCAAGGCTTTTCCGAAGCCAGCCTGCGTCGCGCCTATGGCCGCGCCCGAAATGCTGACATTGCCGCCCATATCATCGGCTTCGTCCGCCAAGCAGCGCTCGGCGATCCGTTGGTGCCCTACGAAACCCGCGTGGAGAACGGCGTGGCAAAAATCATCGCCAGCCGCGACTGGAGTTCAAAGCAAAAACAATGGCTTAACCGAATCTGCGTGGTTCTCAAATCCATGCCGGTGGGCGACCGCGAGCTGTTTGCCGAAGGCGCCTTCGCTCAGGCCGGCGGCTTTCCCATCATAGACCAGGCGTTTGACCACGGGCTGGACGAAGTGCTGAAAGACCTGAACGCGGCGATTTGGGATAATCGCGCCGCCTGAGTAGAGAGAGCGCTATGAATCCTTCTTCCGACCTCGTGAACCGCCTCTGGCGCCTGTGCGCCCTGCTGCGCAAGGACGGCGTGACCTACCAGCAATATGTCACCGAGCTCACCTACCTGCTCTTCCTGAAAATGGCATCCGAGCAGAAAGACGAGAGTCGCATCCCGGAAAAATACCGCTGGGCCGCCCTCACCGCCGCCCCGGAGACAGAGGTGCTGCAACGCTACCGTCAGGCCCTTACCGACCTCGGCGATGCGACCAAAATCGCCGATCGCTCGGTGGTCGCCATTTTCCAGAACGCGGCCACCATCGTCCGCGAGCCCGCCAATCTGCGTAAGCTTATCAACGCCATTGACGGCCTGCACTGGTTTTCCCAGGAGCGTGACGCGTTTGGCGACACCTATGAGGGCCTGCTGCAAAAAATGGCCGAAGAGACCAAACGCGGTGCCGGCCAGTATTTTACCCCGCGCGTGCTCATCGATGTCATGGTCCGCCTAATGCACCCACGGCCTGGCGAAATCATCCAGGACCCCGCCGCCGGCACCGGCGGCTTTCTCATCGCCGCCGACCGTTTTATGCGCGCCGCTACGGATGACTATTTCGAGCTCTCCCCCAAGCAACAGGCTTTTCAGCTCAAATCCGCCCTGCGCGGGCTGGAAAACGTGCCGGACACCTACCGCCTGCTGCTGATGAACCTGCACCTCCACGCCATCGACCCCGATAATCTCGACCTTGCCGACACGCTCTCCCCCACAGGTGCGGCGCCAAAATTCAAGAGTGCGGACATCATCCTCACCAACCCGCCCTTCGGCCCCGCCGGCGGCCCGCCCACGCGCGATGATTTGACCATCACCGACCGCGTCTCCTCCTACCAGCTCCCCTTCGTGGAACATTGTATCCGCGCCCTCAAACCCGGCGGCCGCGCGGCGGTGGTGGTGCCGGACAATGTGTTGTTCGATGACGGGCGCGGAAAACTGCTCCGCCAAATGCTGATGAACCGCTGCGACCTGCACACCGTGCTGCGCCTGCCCACCGGCATTTTTTACGCGCAAGGGGTAAAAACCAACGTGCTGTTTTTCACCCGCGCGAAAGAGGACGCGCCGTTGACGGACGCCACGCAAGCCGTCTGGATTTACGACCTACGCGCCAACGCGCCCGCCTACGGCAAAACCAACCCGTTGAAGCCGGAAGATTTTGTTGCCTTCGTCAAAGCCTACGGCAAAGACCCGAACGGCCAATCCAAACGCAAAGACGAAGGCGAATCCGGTCGTTTTCGCCGTTTCAGCCGCGCCGACATCGCCGCCCGTGGTGATAATCTCGACATTTCTTGGCTCAAAGATTCCAGCCAAAGTTCCGAAGAAGGTCTCTCTGACCCCGCAGACATATGTGCCGCCATCGAAGGCCACCTGTCCGCCGCCCTGGAAGAAATCCGCGCCCTCCTGGAGGATTTTACGCCCGACACCGTCGGAGACGAGACGGCGGAGGCGGCGGAATGACGTTGCCGCGGGGATGGGCAGACGTTACATTAAGGGACGTTGTCGAACTGAAGTATGGCAAGTCACTTCCCGACAAAACTCGGCAAGATGGTGATGTTCCTGTTTACGGCTCCAACGGCAAAGTAGGGGTTCACTCTGAAGCTCTAACTTTGGGAGAGACAATTATCGTCGGGCGCAAGGGTAGCGCAGGCAAGGTGCATTGCAGCTCCCGCCCGTGTTATCCGATCGATACCACCTACTATGTCGACGAGTTTGCGGTTGCAGATATTGGATTCGTTGCGCCACTTCTCGTAAGCCTTGGCCTCGACAAGCTCGACCGCGCGACCGCAGTACCGGGCCTCAACCGTGAGGAGGCTTATTCCCTAAAAGTTAATCTTCCTCCCCTCGCCGAGCAGCGCCGCATCGTCGCCAAGCTGGACGCGCTCACCGCCCGCATCACCCGCGCCCGCGCGGAGCTGGACCGCGTGCCGATTTTGGCTGAAAAAATGAGAGCAGCAACGCTGAAAGCTGGCGTGACTGGCGCGTTGACGCATGACTGGCGCCAGGTAAGGCCGCAGGAATCGGTTGAAACTATGCTTCTGCGGATCCCATCCCCTACTCAAGGGCGCGGAGGGCGCGAGGCCACCGACAAATTGATAAAGGGTAGCGCAGGACTATCCGTGAATGACCCAGGCACCCCTTTACCGGAAGACTGGAAATGGGTGCCGCTTTTGCGGCTCGCTAGGCAAGAGACAGGGCACACGCCAAGCCGGTCGCAGCCATCATACTGGGACGGCGGGGTTCCTTGGATCGGTATCAAGGACGCCGGCGCGCATCACGGTCGAATCATAAACGAAACATTCCAGACAATTACTGAAGAAGGTCTTGAGAATTCCTCTGCACGCTTGCTGCCAAAGGATACAGTCTGCCTCTCCCGCACTGCATCCGTTGGTTATGTAACGATCATGGGCCGAACCATGGCAACCAGCCAAGATTTTGCGACATGGACTTGCACGGATGCTCTCATGCCTGAATACCTGATGTACGCTCTTATGGCCGAGGGCGATGACATCCGAAAATTCGGCATGGGTTCGACCCATACCACCATATATTTTCCCGAAATCCGCGCTCTTCACATCGCGCTTCCACCGATCGCTGAGCAGCGCGAAATCATTAGAAGCATTTCAAGCGCCCTGGCCCGCGCCGACCGTCTCGAATCCGAAGCCGCCCGCAGCAAAGCCCTGCTGGACCACCTCGAATCCGCCCTCCTCGCCCGCGCCTTCCGCGGCGAGTTGGTCCCCCAAAACCCCGAGGACGAACCCGCCACAAACCTCCTCGCCCGCATCCGCGCCAGCCGCGCCACCACCCAAAAGCCAGCCCGCGCCCGCCGCAAAACCGGATGATGGCGCCGGCCACGCCTGCGCCGCCCAAAATGCCCATCCCCACCGCCTGGGCCTGGGTGCTGCTGGAAAGCGTGCTCGGCCCCGCGCCGTTGCAGATACTTGCCCGGGTGGCCGCCATCGGTGCCGCCGCCCGGCTTGGCAAGAGCGAAGCCACGGCATTTGAAACCACACGTCAATTCTTGCGGCGCGTGTCCAAGAGCGGCAAAGCCCGCCCCTCCACCATAGCGGCCATTGAAGCGGACATAGAAGCTGGCGGCCGCCATCTCTTGAGCCAGGCCTATCCACCAGAAAAGGCGGATGAATTATTCGGCCGGCTATCGCAGACCCAAGGTCCATTCGCTGTTCTTGCCGCACTGATCGACATACCGGAAACAACACCAGCCTATCGGAGGCTCATGGCGTTCTCGCAGGAGATGGATCGACTGGGTACTGCCCTCCAGGACGCGGCGGCGCGCAACGATTTTGCCCATGCGCGCGACCTCCTCCTGCAGGCCAAAATGCTGGACAATGACTATTGGTCCCTACCCGGCGAGCTGCCCGATGCTGCGGCCAACCGTGAAAAACTGCGCGGGGCCAATGATTGGGACCAGCTCATCCGCGCGGCGGCACCCATTATATTGAATGTGCCGCTCTCCTGGCTCAGCCTGCTCGATATCGCCATCGCGCCGGCGAGCGCAGGGCGCAACAGGCCGCTGTTTCAGGAACTCATCACCAAACCCGCCGAACCATCGCCGTCAGATACTCCCGCCGAGGCCGACCGGCAGCGCGTGCCGGTGAGTAATCTGGTCCAGATGATTGAAGAGATAGCCTCCGGCATTAATGCCAAGCTGCAGCAACGTAAGCGGCCTCCAGAACGCAGAATAGTGAATGCCGGGGACCAGGCTTACCTGCGCGACCAGCTTGATGTTCCCAAAAAGCACGATTTGCTATCAGCCGATCAATTTGCCGATCTGCTCCACCGCCTGCGGCCCGATGCCGAACCGAAGGGCGACGAAAGATGCGGCTTCGACCCCTGGGCGCTGCTGTTGGCCACTAACTTGTTTTCCCTGTTTACCCCGCGTGATGGTGCTCGCCCAGACGGCAAAGCCCGGCGCGACGGGCATGAGCAAATCACCAGCTTTCCGGTCATTGAGGCTGGTTATTTGCGCTTGTGGCAGATGAACCAGAACAAATTGGCCGGGAGCGCCGTCAAGCGCCCCCGGCCTTCTTGAATTACCGCGTTACAGGCGGGAGCAGGGAATGCTCGTCCGAGTCATCAACCCGGTCTTCCCAATCCTCCGGCCGCTCATCCCACCCCCGCGACTCCCAATAGGCGTCGTTATTCGGGTTGAGCTGATTTGCGTGGTTGTCGTCATCATGTTTGGCCATATGATGTTCCCTTCATCCAATGCGCGTTCGGGATTGAACGCATCGGGATGGATAAGGGGCCACAGGACGCTGCGCCGGGTGAGTTTTGGGACATTTGTGCGAGCATCAAGCCAGCCCACACAACGCCGTCGCCAGTTCTCAGTCAACCGCTCCGCAACAACTCCGCCACCGGCACGTCCAGCGCATCCAAGCTTCGCCCCAGCACCGTTACGCTGACAAAGACATCCGCGCGTTCGATTGCGTCGACACAGCTTAAACTGACCTCCGCCCAACTGACACGCCCCTCCAGGGTCAACCGCGCCTAGGTTGGGGGCTAAGCTTCAGCTGAGCGCAATGCCCGCCGCCGCCTAAGTCACCTGCAGGCGATGCGGCTGCAACGTAAGCGTTGCTTTGAGGCCGTTCTTCCCGCCTGAGGCGTGATCTGCGTTGGTGGCTTGGAGTGGGAGGCTTCGAGCTATCGTTATGGATGACGTTAATGACGACGCGAAGGGTGCGTATCGACGGATTGAGGTTCTGACTGGTCCTGGCCGTCGGCGACAATGGTCGGCATCGGAGAAGGCGCGGATTGTTGCGGAGAGTCTTGAGCCGGGGCGGAGCGTTGCTGAGGTGGCGCGCCGCTGGCAGATTTGCCCGCAGCAATTATTTGGCTGGCGCCGTACAGCGCGTTTTGCCGGCGTCGCGTTGGCGGGCGGGACCGAGGCGGCGGATGTTCCGGGCTTTGTGCCTGTCGTGGCGGTGGAGGCACATGCTGCGATAGAGCGGCCGAGGGCCGCGCCGATCGAGATCGAGCTTGCCGGCGCGATTGTGCGCATCCCGCCGGATATGGACGTTGACCTGCTCGCCACGGTGTTGCGCGCGGTGCGCAGCTCCGGGCGGCGGCCATGATTGGCATCCCATCGGGGACGCGGATTCTGATTGCGACGCGCCCGGTTGATTTTCGCAAAGGTGCTTACGGCCTCGCCGCGCTGGCTGCCGAAGTGTTGGGTGAGGATCCGTTCTCCGGCACGGTGGTTGTGTTCAGGGCAAAGCGTAGCGACAGGTTGAAGCTTCTGGTCTGGGACGGCAGCGGCCTGGTGCTGATCTGGAAGCAGTTGCGCGATGGAAGCTTCCGTTGGCCGCCAATTACTGACGGCGCAATGCGGCTCACTGCGGTGGAGTTGGCCGCACTGCTCGACGGGATCGATTGGACGCGGGTGCAGGGCGCAAAAGGGATTCCGGCACCGGCGCGCATCGCGTAAGATGCGTGGCATGACGCATGCCGCCGAGACTTCGTCGAGCTTGCCTGCCGATCCTGCTACATTGCAGGCACTGGTGCTGGCCATGATGGCCGAGCGAGACGAACTCAAAGCCGAACGCGATGCGCTGCAGGTGCACAACCAGCGGCTTGAGCATCTGCTCGCAAAGCTCCGGCGGCTGCAGTTTGGCCGCAAATCGGAACGTTTGCCCGAGGCGCAATTGCAGCTTGGCCTAGAGGCAATTGAGATAGCCATTGCCGAGGTCGAGGCTGCGGCAGAGAAGCGCGATCCCGCGCTAAGTGAGGCGCGTGCGGCGAAGCGGCGGGCCAGTCGCGGTGCGCTGCCCGCGCATCTGCCGCGAGTTGAGGTGACGCTTGCGCCGGAGGACACCGCCTGCCCGTGCTGCCGCGCGCCGATGGTGGAGATTGGTGAAGACCGCACAGAGCGGCTCGATGCGGTGCCTGTGCAGTACCGGGTGATCGTGACGCGGCGGCCCAAATTTGCCTGCCGTTCGTGCGCGGGCGTGGTGGTGCAGCACCCGGCGCCGGCCCGCCTGATCGAAGGCGGGCTGCCGACCGAGGCGTTGGTTTCCCAGATCGCGGTGGCACGCTATGCCGATCATCAGCCGCTCTATCGCCAGGCGCAGATGATGGCTCGCCAGGGCGTTCTGATCGATCGCTCAACCCTGGCCTTCTGGATGGGATACGCCGCGACGGAGGTGGCGCCGATGGTGACACGGTTGCGCGAGATCGTGCTGGCCTCGGCCCGCATCTTCGCCGATGAGACCGTGGTTCCGGTGCTCGATCCCGGCCGCGGCCGCACCAAGCAAGGTTATTTTTGGGCCATCGCGCGCGATGACCGCCCCTGGGGTGGCACGGATCCGCCGGCGGTGGTCTATAGCTATGCCCCCGGCCGTGCGCATCATTACGCCCGCGCGCTACTCGGTGAATATCACGGCATCCTGCAATGCGATGGCTACGGCGCCTACAAGAAGCTCGGCAAGGAGGCGGGGCAAGGCGCGCCGACGCTCGCCTTCTGCTGGAGCCATTTGCGCCGCCAGTTCTACGATGAAGCAAAGAAAGGTACCGCGCCGATCGCGACGGAGATGCTTGAGCGTATCGCGGCACTGTACCGCATCGAAGCCCGGCTTCGGGGCCAGAGCGCGGACCAGAGGCTCGCCGTCCGCCAGGTGGAAAGCCGGCCGATGGTTGCCAATCTGCGCGCCTGGCTGGACGAACAGATACTGAAACTTCCGAGTTGGGCACCGACCGCGGAAGCCATCCGCTACGCCTTCAACCATTGGGATGGCCTTGAACAGTTTCTGCGCGACGGCCGCATCGAGATGGACACCAACACCGTCGAGCGCGCGATCAGACCCGTGATTCTCTCGCGCAAGAACGCCCTGTTCGCCGGTAGCGACGAAGGTGGGCAGACCTGGGCTCTGCTCGCCTCACTGGTCGAGACCTGCAAGCTCAACGAAGTCGATCCAAATGCTTACCTCACCGAGCTGCTCACCCGACTCATCAATGGATGGCCCCAGGCGCGCATCGACGAACTCATGCCCTGGCAACTGACCCAGCACGCCACCACATGACAAAGGGCCGCGGAGCAACGCTTACGTCAAAACCCGAAATCGCGGCATTACATAGCACCGCCGCCCAACCCGAATTGCTCAAATCCCCATAGCCTCGTTCGTGGACCGCAGGTTCGTTCTTCGGGGACTTTCGTACGCCTGCGGCGCCCGAAACTCTCCACGATATCGGCATGACCGCTTTGTGCGTTCGGAGGGCAAAAAGCGGCCATTTTGAACGTCCCCGACCAACAGACTAAAATCATTATAATTCAGTATGTTCTGCCAATGCCAGTGCATCTTCGACATCTACACCAAGATATCGCACAGTGCTTTCGATTTTCGTATGCCCGAGCAAGATTTGCACGGCGCGTAAATTGCCTGTTTGTCTGTAAATTATTGAGGCTTTGGTGCGGCGTAGAGAATGGGTCCCGTAATCTTCCTGGCGCAGACCAATACCCGTGACCCATTCATGGACGAGGCGGGCGTATTGGCGCGCGCTCAAGTGGTCACCGTGATCTACACGACTCGGAAACACAAAATCGTCCAAGGTGCCGCCGCGCTGCTCAAGCCAAGCCAGAAGGCTGGTGCGGGCAGGTTCAAGCAATTCGAACTGTACTGGCCGTCCGGTTTTTTGCTGTACGACGAGCGCGCGAGACTTGACGTGTCCGCCACTCACAAGATCACCGATCTTGATCTTCACTACGTCGCAGCCGCGTAGCTTGCTGTCGATTGCAAGATCGAACAACGCCCGGTCGCGGACGCGGTGCTGGTGATCGAGCCAAAACCGGATGGACCAAACTTGCTGCGGCTTCAACGCACGTTTGGCGCCAAGCTTTCGACCAACATTCCATGGACGGCGATCCTTGAAGCCGGGATCAAATTCTGCATTTCCCATTGTTTTCTCCTATAGGCCAACACGGCCTATAAGAAGGTGGTGATGCCAGCCTTCTTATACTATTCGCCGGGCTCTGGTGACGCAGAGGATGCTGATAGAGAAGGCAACGACTAGAATTAGTGGTACGGTCTTATACGGTTGCACAATAGAAACGACGGAATGGGATGCGGTTGTAGCCGTCGGCGAAGCTTTTTGTTTTTCATTGTAAAAACGAAAGTTGATTTTGCCAAATTCTCTAATCAAACGATAAGGCGTTCTATCCGAGCTTGTTTAAACCCAGCCTCGCCGCCGCCGCCCCGAGCATGGTGAATAGCACAACGCTGCCCATCTGCCAGACCAGCACCATCATCATCGTGTCAGCCGCATGGAACAGCGGAAGAACGAGTTCGGCGGCGGCCGCCGCCGCCATGGTGCTGCACAAGCAGGCATGAGCGGGCCGGAATTTGGCGCTACGGCGCAGCAGCCACACCATAGCCGCGGCGGGGACCAGCGCGGTCATGGCGATGGCGGGCACGCACAGCCAGTCAGCATGCAACACAAGCGCGGCGCCGTTTGTTTGCACCGAGAGCACGAAACACTGCCGCCC
>JAGWIL010000309.1 GCA_028866335.1 Rhodospirillales bacterium | reverse complement strand
ACAGAAGTTTACACCACGCATGAGATTCAACGCGTGGGCCGGGTGGCGTTTGAGCTGGCCCGCAAACGCGGCAACCGCGTGTGCAGCGTGGAGAAGGCGAATGTGATGGAGGCCGGGCTGCTCTGGCGCCAGGTGATGACGAAGCTGGGGGCTGAAGAGTTTCCGGATGTGGAGCTTTCCCACATGTATGCCGATAACTGCGCCATGCAGTTGGCGAAGCGGCCAAAGCAGTTCGACGTGATTGTGACCAGCAATCTGTTCGGGGATATTCTCTCCGACCTTGCGGCCATGCTCACCGGATCGCTAGGGTTGCTGCCTTCCGCCACATTGGGGGCGAAAGAGGCTTCCGGGCGCATTCCCAGCCTGTATGAGCCGATCCATGGCTCGGCCCCGGACATTGCGGGCACTGGCAAGGCCAACCCGCTGGCGCAGGTGCTGAGCCTCGCCATGATGCTGCGCTATTCCTTCGATATGCAGGAAGACGCTGATGCGATTGAGGCCGCCGTGGAGCGGGTGCTGGCCAAGGCCGGGCGCACGCCGGATATCGTCGTGCCGGGGCGTGCGGTGATTTCCACCGCCGAAATGGGCGATGCGCTGCTGGCAGAGCTTCAGAACGCTTAATTCATAAGGGTGGGGGTTGCGGGGCCGCGACGGTTCGGTTACACCCCGCCCACCGCGCGCTCGTAGCTCAGCTGGATAGAGCATCAGACTACGAATCTGAGGGTCAGGAGTTCGAATCTCTTCGAGCGCGCCACGGAATTCCTTGAAATACAAGCGAAAACGGGCCGGTCCACATGGACTGGCCCTCTGGCGTTTTGGGGCTGCCCACCACTATCCCCTCAATGGTCGCCGAACGCCGCAGAGCGCCCGGTGAGAAGCGCTTGAGGACCCGGCCTTCCTGGGTACTTGCAGCGCCGACGTGCCGGCGTATCGTCGCGCCATGGCATCGTTCTTCGACCTCCTTTTTCAGCACCACCCGGAGTGGAAAACCCTGCCGCTGGTGCCCCGTTCTGGGAACGGATGGCAGGGGCGCGCCCTCCAGGTGCCACCGCCGGACAAAGCGGACCTGACGCATCCGCTTCTGATCGAAGAGGTCGGCAATGAGATCACGATTGATCTTGACCACGCGCATATCCACCTATCTTGGCCACCAGAGCCTTGGCGGCCGGATGACCCATTCATCTTCATCGACGCCATTCTGAGCGAGGAGATCGTTGCCGTGTCCGGTTGGATCAACGGCCAACCTCGCGTTGGATCTCTGTGCGCGCTCAATAAGGCGATGAAGTCCCTTATCCTGCCCGGTCTTCAGAAAGTTCGCATCAGGTCGTGGAAAGGAACCCACGACAGCGACGAGGAAGCCCGAGACGCCCCGTCCCTCCACCAAGCCCCGGCCCGCCATCCAACAAGGGACAAGTGAAAGTCTCGATCATCTTTGACCCGGCATTTTCCGGGCAGGCCGACGAGGCGGTGTGGATCGTGAATTCGTCCGCCAACCGAGATTGGCTTGAAAGACAGAAGACACTGGCAGTCGGCAGCGCGATCTTCACGGTTGATCGCTATCCCTCCCTTGAGGAGGCAGTGATCAACATGGTCTGGAACGCTCAGGAGCACCACTCTATTTGGAAGACGATCTCGGTGAAGGGGATCGCTCCGACGCCGCGCATCACGGAGGCCCTCGCCCATGAGGGGCGCATCACCGGCACGCCCGCAGGTTTCGCGCTGCACCGGGCCTGGATCAGCGATCCTCCTGCAGAATCCCCTGGGGTAACATGCAGAGTTGTCACCCGTCTCTCCTGTGTGGCATCCCCTTCTACTCCTCTGGCGATTTCTCGCCCGGCGCATCGCGTGCCGGAACGACTGAGAGCTTCCTGACTTGGGCGGCGAGGAACTTGTGTCTGTGTACTGGGCATGGGCAGACCTGAAACCAATCACGGCACCGAAATCATTATGGCATTGAAATTTAAAATCGACGAGAGGCGTTGCGCCAGATAGCAGAGGGAATACCCTTGTAAGACCGAAAGACAATGCGGGCAGCACAGTGGAAGAGCCGTGCGGCATATTTGCAACCAGCATGGCAATTTCAGAAATATGACAAATTGTGTCTTGACGCATCAACCGATATGTTTATTCGGACATATCGGACGGCACGCCCGCTGTACAGAAGCGAGTGAGCCGCATGATTCTTGAATTTGGAGAAAGACGTGAACCGAGTAAGTTATATTCTGGGCCTAACAATTTGCGGCTGCATCTTTGGCGGCCACGCCGCCCACGCCTTAAATGGCCCCTCCCCAGTGCAGATCGATGGTGGCCCGTTTGGCACATTCAAAATCTCTGGTGGCGTAGATGGCTATTTCTTCGCGCAAAGCGGTGCCTCGCACAACTCTGTGGTTGGGCCGAAGTCGAATGGGGCGAATATCTCAGCTTTCATGATTCAGGCCAAGAAAACAACTGGCCCGATTCAATTCACCGTGCAACTCGGTGAATACACAAACATCAACCTTGGTGCCAACAAGCCGAAGGAAATCAACGGGAACATGTATACAACCGGTCCGTT
>JAGWIL010000308.1 GCA_028866335.1 Rhodospirillales bacterium | reverse complement strand
GACGAAAGCCCGGTCACGGCGGCGGACCGCAAAGCTGAGGAAGTTTTGCGCGCGGCCTTGGCCAAGGCCACGCCGGATTTCGGGATTATCGGTGAGGAATTTCCACCGCATAACACCGGTGCCAAATATGTCTGGGTCATCGACCCGATCGACGGCACGCGCGCCTTCATCACTGGGCGCACCAGCTTCACCACGCTGCTCGGCCTGCTGGAAGATGGCGTGCCCATTTTGGGTTTTATCGACCAGCCGATTACGCGCGAACGCTGGTGCGGCGGGCGCGGTGAACCAGCTCATTTCATTGCCCCGCTCGGCGGCAAACCGGGCACAAGGCAAACTGTGAAACTGGCGGAGGCTGAATTTTCTGCCACCTCGCCGGAAATGATCGCGGGCGCCGGGCCGGAGGCTGTAACCCGGTTCAACAGGCTGAAAGCCGCCGCCAAACGGGTTTACTGGGGCGGGGATGCGTATTCCTACGGCTTGCTGGCGCTGGGGCAGATCGACCTCATCGCCGAACATGACCTCAAGCCCTGGGATTGGGCGGCTCTGGGGCCGGTGATCGAATCCGCTGGTGGGGTGGTGACGGACTGGTCTGGCGCGCCATTAAAGCTGGGCGCTGATGGCTCCGTGCTCGCCAGCGCCAACCGTACATTGCACAATGAGGCGCTGGCGATTTTGAACCCGTAGCAACCGCCGCTCTAGAGCGGTTTCCGTTCACGCCGGTTCACGCAAACCGCTCTAACTATCTGTTTCAGCGAGCAACTTTATCCGACCAGACGTGTCCGTTTGGTCGGATGTTGCTCTAGAGTTTTTCGCAGAAAAGCTGCGCTTCTGGCACGCCCGCCCGCCGCGCGGCGCCCAACACGGTTTCCACCATTTTTGGCGGTCCGCAGACATAAATATCGGGCGGTGTTTCAGTGCTGGCGAGCAGATTCTCTAAAATTTCCGCCGTGCTGCCCTGCACGGCGTTGGCGCCGGGGGCACCTCGCCAAACCGCAAAGGTTATGTGTAGCTGCGGCAAAGCATCTTGCAGCGGCGCGAACATATCGTTTGGCAATAACTCCTCGGCAACATTCACACCGTAAATCAGCCGAACTGGCGTGGTATCCTGAAATTCCGCCATTTGGCGCAGCAGGGATAGCAGCGGCGCAAAACCGCAACCGCCCCCCACCAGCCAGCGCGCCCTGGGGCTGGCTTCGTCGAGCGTGAACTGGCCAAGCGGGCCGCGCAGCTCCAGCCTGTCGCCTGGCTTTGCAACTTGCGCCAACCAGCCGGAAAAGGCGCCACCCGGCACCAGACGGATCAGGAATTCCAGCGCCCCGTCCCAATTTGGCAGATTGGCCAGCGAATAAGCCCGGCTGATCGCCATGCCTGGCGGCCGCAGCTCCATATACTGGCCGGGCAGAAAATCTGCCGTCTGGCCCAAAGCGGCGTCGGGTTGCAGCCGCAGAACCAGGCTCATCGCCGCCGCTCCGGCAGGGTGCAGCGTTTCGATCACGGCCTGGCGCACTGGCACGCTATGGCGAGGCAACTGCGCATCGCCATAAGGCAGTACCACGGTCAGGTCGCTGGCGGGCAAGCACCGGCAGAGCAGCACGCCACCTGGTTCGGGCGGTAAGGCGGCCGGGCTATGCGGCCCCATTTCGTAGGTGCCAGAAACCACATGCGCGGCACATTGGCCGCATTGCCCATCCCGGCACATGGCCGCGGGGTAAAGCCCGGCCGCCTCGGCGGCTTCCAGCGCGCTCTGGCCGGCGGTGGCGGCGATTTGCAACCGCACCTCGTCGCGGGTCAGTAAGGTGAGGTTCATCGTATTATCCTTGGGCAAAAAACTGGCCGGGCGCGTCCCGGCCAGCCAGGAGGCTCAGGCGGCGCGGGCCAGCGCGGCGGCGATATCCGCCTCGGCACTGGTGATGGGCTGCACGCCGAATTTTGTCACCAGCACATCCAGCAGCGCCGGGGTCAGGAAGGCGGGCAGGCTCGGCCCCAGCCGCACATTGCGCAGGCCCAGCGCCAGCAGCGTTAGCAACACCGCCGCCGCTTTCTGCTCGAACCACGAAACCACCAGCGTCAGCGGCAGATCGTTTACCCCGCAGCCAAACGCCCCCGCCAACGCGCTGGCGATTTGGATGGCGGAATAGCTGTCGTTGCACTGGCCAACATCCAGCAACCGCGGCAGCGGGCCGATATTGCCGAACTCATGGCTGTTGAAGCGGTATTTGCCGCAACCCAGAGTCAGCAGCACGGTGTCAGCCGGGGCATGGTCGGCGAAATCGGTGTAATAATTGCGCCCGGGTGCCGCACCGTCGCAGCCGCCGATCAGGAAGAAATGCTTGATGGCGCCGCTCTTCACCGCCTCGACCACCGTCTCCGCCGCGCCCAGCACCGCTTCGCGCGCAAAACCGACCAGAAGGGTTTTTTCCGGTGCCGTCTCGGCAAAGCCCGGTAGCGCCAACGCAGCCTGGATGACTTGGGTGTAATCGTCATTCTGGATGTGGCGCAGCCCCGGCCAACCCACCGGTCCGGCGGTGAAGATGCGGTTGCGATAAGAGGGGCGCGGCTCGATCAG
>JAGWIL010000307.1 GCA_028866335.1 Rhodospirillales bacterium | reverse complement strand
GAACGGACCCGCCGCTTCGTGATCTGCGGACAAATGCTGCCCCAGCACGAGGTAGAGGTGC
This sequence comes from Rhodospirillales bacterium, assembly GCA_028866335.1. The sequence continues at coordinate 2,513 of JAGWIL010000307.1, read as the reverse complement.
GCGGCGAGGACAGCGCCTTATTGGATGAACGCGAGGTGGGCCGCATTTTCGTGCGCGGGCCAAGCTTGATGCTGGGCTATTTTGGCGCGCCTGAGGAAACCGCGCGGGTGCTTTCCCACGATGGCTGGCTGGACACAGGCGACCTTGGCTACCTGACCGGTGGGCAGATTGTGATTACCGGCCGGGCAAAGGATCTGGTGATCGTGAACGGCCGCAATGTATGGCCGCAGGATTTGGAATGGGCGGCCGAGGCGGAAATACCCGCCTTGCGCAGCGGCGATGTCGCGGTGTTCTCGGTGGATAACGGCGATGACGAGGAGGTTGTGGTGCTCGTGCAATGCCGCGTGACCGACCCTGCCCAACGCGAGGCGCTGGCGCTGGACCTCACTCGCTTTTTCCGTGGCCGCCAAGGGCTGGAAACCCGCGTGGTGCTGGTGGCCCCGCACAGCCTGCCGCAAACATCCTCCGGCAAGCTCAGCCGCTCCCGCGCCAGGCTTATGTATCTGGAAGGGGCGTTTCTGCCCCGGGCCGCCGCCACCGCGGCGGAATGAGCCTTAAGCCGCTCGTGGCTGTTACCGGCGGCACGGGATTTCTCGGGCTGCATCTGGTGCCTGCCTTAGCGCAGGCGGGGTTCCGGGTGCGGGTGCTGGCCCGGCGAGAGCCCGCGCATCCGGCCTTGGCGGGCGTTGAATTTGAAATTGTGCGGGGCCGCCTGGAAGATGAAGCCGCGCTGGCGGCACTGGTGGAAGGTGCCGATGTGGTGGTGCACGCGGCGGGGCTGATAAAAGCCCATAACCGGGCAGCGTTTTTGCGCGCCAACCAGGGCGGCACGGCGGCACTGGCGCGCATCACCCGGCGCACGGCGCCGGATACGAAATTTGTGCTGGTTTCATCTCTGGCCGCGCGGGAGCCGCAACTCTCAAACTACGCCTTCAGCAAACACGCGGCGGAAGACGCAGCCCGGCAGGAGCTTGCCGCCGCGCAACTGGCCATTCTTCGCCCACCGGCGATTTACGGGCCCTGGGACAAGGAAACCTTGGCGCTGTTCCGCGCCAGCCTATACCCCTTCGCGCCATTGCTGAGCGATGGCAAAGCTGCGGTGATTCATGCGGCGGACGCGGCAGGTGCCATTACCGCCATGGCGGGCGTAAAGTTTCAGCCTGGCTGCTTTGCTTTGGCCGATGACCAGCCGGATGGCTATTCATTACGCGCGCTGATGAATGAAGCCGCGCGTGCCACTGGTGGCCGGGCCAGATTGATACGTGTGCCGAAAGCATTGGTGTTGTCAGCGGGGTTTGCTTCCGGGCTATTGGGCGGCTTTACCAACACCCCGCCAATTTTCACCCTGGGCAAAGCGCGGGAAATTCTGCACCCGGATTGGTCTGTTCACCCCGATGAGCTGCTGCCGAGGGAGATTTACAACCCGCGCATAAATCTGGCGCAGGGCTTCGCGGAGACCGTTGCGTGGTACCGCCAGGCCGGATGGTCGAAATAAATTACAGCGGCGCCTCAAACACCCGGTAGGTTTTGTAGGGCTTGGCGTTCATGCTTTCGATCATCCGTCGCATCGGCATATTGTCTTCAAGAATCCAGGAAAGTTCGATATGGGTATAGCCCATTTTCAGCGCATCCCGGCGCACCATGTCGACCATCAGATACGGCAACACGCTGCCGATGATGTCCTTGGTCGCGGAACGGCGCACACCCATCAGCGGCACGCGCGCGGTTTTTACCCCCGCCACCTTCAACCGCCACAACAATTTGGCCCAGCCCAGAGGCAGCAACTTGCCGTTCAACCCCTTTATCGCCTCGTTCAAGTTAGGCAGCGCGATCATAAAGGCCACCGGCTCGCCATCGCGCTCCACCAGGCTGGTGAGGCGCGGATGCAGCAGCGGCTTTAAGGATTTGGAGAGATAATCTGTCTCTTCCTCGGTGAGCGGCACAAACCCCCAATTCTGCGACCAGGCATCGTTAAAAATGGAGGTGACGTTTTTAATCTCCTCCTTGATGCGCTTCATGTCGAGCTGGCGCACTTTAATGTCCGGTGGCAGCGCGCGAGAGAGCAGGCGCTGTACACTTTGTGGAAATTCCACGCGGATATCGTGAAGATAGGCAATAACATCCTTGGCCTTTTGCATCCCCATGGCTTCAAGCTGCTGGGCGATATAAGGCAGGTCATGCGGCATCAGCAGCATCGGCGGTGTGTCGAACCCGTCGATCAGCGCGCCGGTTTCCTCATTGATGTTGAGGTTGAACGGGCCTTGCATCCGCGTCATGCCGCGTTGGCGTAGCCAGTTGGCGGCGGTTTCCACCAGAAGCTGAAAAATCTCTGGCTCGTTTTCAGCCGCCAGCATCCCGAACAACCCCGGCGCTTCGGGGTTCAGGGAAAGGGCGAGCTTGTCGATCTGCGCGGAGATGCGCCCCACATCGCGGCCATCTCTCACCGCCAGCCAGAACTGTACCTCGGCATGGCCAAAAAACGGGTTTTTCGGTCCTAGCGCCTCTTCACGCTC
>JAGWIL010000306.1 GCA_028866335.1 Rhodospirillales bacterium | reverse complement strand
CCCGCACGCGCCAGTGAAGTCGCGTTTATAAAACTCATGTCCAGGGCAGGAAGCAAGGGCAGGGTGCAGCACCCGCGCCACCTCGGGCCGGGCCGCGAACCATTTGGCGATTTTTAAGCCCGCGGCCTCGGCGGCTTGCAGGCGCAGATGCATCGTGCGCAGCCCCCGCAGCGCCAGCCAGCAATCATCCGGACTGGCGTAATTGCCGAGTTCCAAGGAGCCCTGGCGCAACCAGCGCCAATCCTCATCGGTGTTCACCACCACGGCACCCAGAATAATATCCGAGTGCCCGCCCGGATATTTTGTCAGCGCATGGATGGAAACATCCACGCCTTTTTCAAAAGGCGCGAAATGCAGAATGCCCCAGGTATTGTCCATGAACACCTTGGCGCCATGCCGGTGCGCCACTTCCGCCAGGCCCGGAATATCCTGCACTTCAAACGTATGGCTGCCGGGGCTTTCAGTGAACAGCACGCGGGTGTTGGAGCGGAGTAGCGGCTCCAGCGCCTCGGGCGTGATCATCGGGTCGTAATAGCTCGTCTCAACCCCGAACCGCTTCAGCACGGAATCGCAAAAACTTCGAGTAGGCCCATAAACCGAATCTGGCACCAGCAAATGGTCGCCCGCCTTCAGATAAGCCAACAACGGTACGGTAATCGCGGAAAGCCCGCTGCCGGTAACCTGGGCGTGGGTGCCACCTTCAATTTCCGCTAACGCCGCTTCCAGGGCAAAATGTGTTTCGTTGCCCATCAGCCCGTAAATCTCGGCGGGCTCAAAGGCGCGCTGGCCAATTTCGGCCTTTGCCGCCACGCTTGCATGAAGCACGGTGGAGCCACGCTTTATCGGCGGGTTAACGAACCCATGTTGCTTAATCGGGCTACGCCCTGCCTGCACCAAGGCTGTCTCGATTTTACGAACCATTCAAACCTCTACGGGTGTATCGTCCCTGGCACCCCATTCGGCCCAAGAGCCATCATAAACCGCCGCTTCCGGCAAGCCCGCCTGCACCAGCCCCAGCACCACCGCGCAGGCGGTTATGCCTGAGCCGCAGGAGGCTATAAGTGGCCGCGTGCCATCCACCCCAGCTTTGGCAAACACCTCACGCAAGGCGGCAGGGGGCAAGTAATGGCCATTTTCCAGCAACGCCGTGAAAGGCAGTGAGGTGGCACCTGGAATATGCCCGCTTTTCATGCCGGGGCGCGGCTCTGGCACCTGCGCGTAAAACCGCGCGGCGGCACGGGCATCCAGCATTTGAGCGCTATGGCTTTCCAGATTGGCGCGCATGTCGCCAATGGCACGTACCATCTCCGCTCGGAAACGCGGGGTGAATGAGGCAGGTGCGGCCAGGCCGGGTTCGCCGGTTTCTGTAACACCTCCTGCTGCAACCCAGCCGGGCAACCCGCCATCCAGCACTTGCACTTTCTCGTGGCCAAACACCCGGAACATCCACCATAGCCGGGGGGCGGAGAACATGCCGCGCTGGTCGTACACCACCACATGCGTTTCATCGCCAATGCCCATTTCCGCCACAGTGGCAGCGAAGATCTCTGGGCTTGGCAGCATATGCGGCAGGCCGGATGCTGTATCCGCCACCTTGTCGATGTCGAAAAACCGCGCCCCCGGAATATGCGCCACATGGAAATTTGCCACGGCATCCTGGCCCTCGTTCGGCAGGAAATAAGTCGCGTCCAGCAGCACAATTCCGGTTTTGCCGTTTACCGCCAGTAATTCGGCGGGCTGGATCAGCGGGGTCATCAACCCCGCGCCGCCGCCATCAGCCCGCGCACACGCTCGGCGGCGGCAGAGCCCTTCACCGCTTCCCGCCATGCCTGTTCGGAAACGCGCTGGTGCGCGGCCACGGCATCCTCGGCACTGGTTATCATCGCCACGCCGGATTGCACGCTGGGGACCGAATCGGCGGGGAAAGGGTTTATTGCCAGCGTCGCCCGCTCCCGCGAGCGCAACAATGCGAACGGCCCATTCGGCTCGCCATGCGCCATCAGCCCGAGTTGCAGGCCAATCGGTTCGCTTTCCATCAAATTTATAATCCCCTCCACTTCCCGCATCGCCGTCTCCCGCGCCGTGGCGCGCAACTTGTCGGAAACGCGTGCCGCCGGGGCAATGCCTTCAGCCAGGAATTTCTGGATTGAGGGCACGGAAAGAATGCCGATGATCGACGGCTTGCGGGCCTGATACATCTGCTTGCGCGCCATCATCACGCCCAGAAGCTGCTCTGCTGCCGCGCGGGCGGCCATTTTATCGGCACCCATCGATTCGGCATGTTCTTCAAACATCTGGCCGAGCACCGCATCGTAATGGTCGGAGGTGATGAGATAGCAAATCGGCCCGAAAACCTGAAGAATTTGGTCTGCGGTTTCTTCAATCTGGCGCAGCCGCTCCGCATAGCCAACCGGCTTTGCGTAATACTCAACCCCGATGCCAAGGAGCGTAAGGGGCGAGATTTTAAGCAACTCTGCCAGGCGATTAACGGTGTCGAGCTTGATGACTTCGCCTTTCTCGTACCGATACAAGGCGGCGCGTGAAACCCCTAACCGGGCGGAGATTTCCTCTGCCTT
>JAGWIL010000305.1 GCA_028866335.1 Rhodospirillales bacterium | reverse complement strand
GTAATCAGCACAACCGCGATCGTTTGCTGCTCGAACCCCCAGGAGGAGGTATTCACACCAAAAATATTCCCCAGCACCAAACCATTGAACAGGCTGTAAACGCCCACATTCACCGAGGCGATAACAAAAATGAGTCCGAGAAGGTTGAACCAGGCCGTTACCCAGCCCCAGGCGCGGCCGCCGAGAATCGAGGACCAATGGTAAAGCCCGCCCGCCGTGGGGTAGGCTGAGGCAATCTGCGCCATCGAACAGCCGACAATCAGGGCAAAAGCACCACCTACAACCCACCCGACCACGGCGGCAAAGGCACCGCCGCCGCTATAGGCGCTCTGGAAAGCGGTAATGCCACCCGCGAGAATGCAGATGATGGAAAAGGAAACGGCGAAGTTGGAAAATCCATGCATACGCCGGGAAAGTTCCTGCGCGTAGCCCATGCGGTGCAGGGTGGCGGCGTCGGCGTCGATAATCGCTTGTTCAGTCCGGTCTGTCATCTACAGTCCCCCTTGATCTTGCGTTAAATGTTGGGTTGTCGCTGCGGTAACACGAAAAGTGGCAGTTTCACGCTGAACTAAGTCGAACACCTCCTCCTCCCATCGCTATGCGGGAGGCCTGCGGCAGCATTATTGTTTTATTAATATAAAGTTTAAGCGGTTAACCATTCTTACGCAAGCGTACGCTTGCGATGCCATGGGGCATCTGGCGAACCGCCCTGCGCCTGTTGTAACCGGGGGTTTGGCAAAACACATAAAACTCTCCGCCTGGCCTGCTTTAAGCCCGCCTTCCCTGCTATGTGCGCTGCATCACGCCCGGATATGCTCGCGCCACATTCCCTCGCGGTCCAGACCAGGAGTTGAGCTGATCAGCCAAGGGGGGGGCAAGCAACTGGAACTCGGCCCGCTCTTCGGCCAGGAAGAAGACAGTCTCGCACCATTGATCCGGCAATCTGATTTGCGGATTTATAAGCTATTCCTGGGATGAGGAAAGATGGCGTCCCCAAGGGGATTCGAACCCCTGTTACCGCCGTGAAAGGGCGGTGTCCTAGGCCTCTAGACGATGGGGACTAAAGGTGCGGGCGCTGGTACGATGCCCAGGCAAGCGCGTCAAGCAGGCGCGGCATCGGAGATGAAAAAACCAGCCGAAACCCGGCCCTGCCAAAACTCCGCCCGCAAATGCCCGGCCAGATGCAAGGGCGCGCCACCGGCGCGGCTCAGGGCATCCGCCAATGGCCCATCCTTGGCGCGGAACAAAAGCGCCTTCAACCGGCCGCCGCCCTCGCCTTCAACCATCAGCCGGATGGTGTTGCCGTCCTTGCCGATTCGGTCTGTCTTCACCACCCGCGCCCGTGGCAGCACAAATAGCGGCTCCTCATTGCCATTGCCGAATGGCCCCAGCCGGGACACCATCTGCGCCAGGGCGGCATCCGCACCCGCCACACCCAGCACGCCATCCAGCACCAGCTCGGCGCTGGGCGGCATTAGCGCGGCGCTAGCCAGCCGGTCGTTCAGAAACTCATGGAACGCCGAAAGCGCTGTTTCCGGCACTGAAAACCCTGCCGCCATGGCGTGCCCGCCGCCAGTTGCCAGAATCCCGCTCTGCCGGGCTGCAATTACCGCAGCACCCAAATCAATCCCCGGCACAGAGCGCCCCGAGCCTTTGGCCATGCCGTCTATAATCCCCGCCACCAGCGCCGGGCGGTTAAACCGCTCCTTCACCCGCCCTGCGACAATCCCCACCACGCCAGGGTGCCACCCCTCCTGCGCCAGCAGAATAATCCCATGCCCACCCGCCACCTGGGCTTCGGCGCGGGCCATCGCATCGCTCGAGATGCCCGCCTCCACGCCCTGGCGTTGCTTGTTCACCGCGTCCAGCGCCTGGGCCAGCTCGGTGGCCAGCTCCGAATCCTCGGCCAGCAGCAACCGCAGCCCCATATCCGCCTCGGCAATGCGCCCGGCGGCATTAATGCGCGGCCCCAGCATAAAGCCGCAATGCATGGCGGTTGGTGCCTCACTCAGCTTCGCTACATCTAAAAGTGCGGCAATTCCCGGCCGCGCCCGGCGTGCCATCACCTTCAGCCCTTGGATCACGAAGGCCCGATTCAACCCCGCTAGCGGCATCACATCACAAATCGTCGCCAACGCCACCAGGTCCAGAAACTCACGCAAATCTGGCTCTGCGCGTTCGGCGAAAAAACCCCGCCGGCGCAATGTGCGCAGCAGCGCCACGGCGGTGATAAAGGCCACGGCGGCAGCACATATCGTCCGCAGGCCAGAGGAACAATCCAGCCGGTTAGGGTTCACCGTGGCGCGGATGGGCGGCGGCGGCCCTTCAGATTTATGGTGGTCCAGCACCACAATATCCACAGCGTTATGCAGCGGCGCGAAGGCATTATGCGCAGAGGTGCCGCAATCCACGCACACAATCAACTTAGCCCCCCGCCCCGCCATGGCCCGCAGTGCCTCGGTGTTCGGGCCGTAACCCTCTGCCAGCCGGTCCGGCACATGGTATGTCACCGCGCAACCAAGCTGGCGCAGCAGCGTCACCATCAGCGCGGTGGAACAAGCGCCATCCACATCGTAATC